>CADEFG010000249.1 GCA_902826505.1 uncultured Acidobacteriota bacterium | reverse complement strand
AACGCGTGCCTTTCGCTACCCGCTCGGAACCGGCAGAAATCTTTGGCAACGGCAGCCGAACGAAGATGTGCGTAGAAATATGCCGACTCAGAAATTCGGCACGGTTTCCGGCAAGATCGAGATCGTCGGCAAAGAAGCCTTGCGAAACATTTATTCGCCGTCGCATCAAGTCGAAGTCAAACGAAAGGGCGAAACGAGCGCGTCGGTTTCGTTTGAAACGTCAAGCAACGACAACGATTTTCAGCTCTTTTACGGGCTTTCGAACAACGATTTCGGATTGTCGCTGCTGACCTATCGCGAACCCGGAAAAGACGGTTATTTTCTGCTGCAGCTTTCGCCGAAGGATAATATTTTAGAAAGCGAATTGGTCAATAAGGACATCGTTTTTGTTCTTGATACATCAGGTTCGATGGCTGATGAAGGCAAGATGGAAAAGGCACGCAACGCGCTGCTTTTCGGAGTTCGAACATTGCGCGACGGCGATCGTTTCAACGTCATCAATTTTGCGGGCGAAGAACATCTTTTTGAAGACAAACTAATAGACTCAAATGCCGATAACCGAAAACGCGGCGAAGCATTCGTCAAAAAACTCCAACCCAACGGCGGGACGAATATCAACGAGGCACTGAAAGCCGCGCTCAAACAATTCGATTCATCCGACCGCCCGAAAATGCTCGTCTTTATGACCGACGGTTTGCCGACGGTCGGCGAATCGAATGTTGAAAAGATCATCAAAAATTCAAAGGAAATCAAGGTTGACGGCTTGCGGATGTTCACCTTTGGCGTCGGTTACGATGTCAACACGACGTTGCTCGACCGTCTGGCGGCGGAAAATTCCGGGGTTGCCGATTATGTCGAACCGAAAGAAGATCTGGAAATCAAGGTTTCCGGCTTTTTCACCAAAGTAAATTCGCCGGTTTTGACCGATCTGGATCTTGATTTCGGCGGCGTCCAGACCGAGCTGATGTATCCGCGCACCCTGACCGATATTTTTAAGGGATCGCAACTGACGATCATCGGGCGCTATCGAAATACGAATGATCTGAACAACATCACGCTTCATCTGAAAGGCAAAACGGGACGCGAAACCCGGACGTTTAATTATTCGAATCTCGATTTTCCGCTCAGAGCCGATAAAAACGAATTTTTGCCGCGTCTCTGGGCAACGCGCCGCGTCGGCTGGCTGATCGAGCAGATTCGTTCAAACGGCGAAAATAAGGAGCTGCGCGACGAGATCGTCGATCTGGGAACACGTTACGGCATTGTCACGCCTTATACATCGTATCTGGCGACGGACGGAAGTTTTCAGATGGACGGCACCTCAAGAACCTCAACACTAAGAAGAGAAAAGGATAACAGAAATACGGCGCCGATGATGGATAGATCGACCGGTCAGGGCGCGGTGACGGCAAGCAAAGAGGCGAAAAAGCAACAAAATGCGATAATTGTCACCGAAGATGAAAACGCGTTCAAAGTTGAAAATGAAATTTTCGTCAAGAATGTCGGCGTTAAAACCTTTTATCTCGAAAACGGTGTGTGGATCGATTCGGAATTCAAGGAAGAAGCGAAAAAAACCGAAACAAAACTGCAATTCGCTTCGAACGAATATTTCGATCTGATTTCCCGCGAGAAGGAGTTGGCGCAATTCTTCTCGCTCGGCGAACAGGTCGTAGTTGTTTGGAAAGGAAAGGTTTATCGGATTACAAAATAAGTTTGTAATAAACCGGACCTTTGGGTTTTAACATCCTAAAGGGTGATTTTTGGTGAAAAAAAGGTTATCCTTATTCATCATAATCACCCTTTATTTTTTTTTCTTTGAGGAGAATCCGACTAGTGGCTTTATTCAAAATAACTTTTTTATTTGTATTCGCAATTTTTCTTTCGATCCAAACCTTTAATGCCCAGACCAGCTGGAAAGCAAATCGCGCCAAAGGTAACGGCGATCTGGTTGCGGTGTTTTTTACCTCATCAGAAAAAGGCTGGATCGCGGGCGATGACGGTTATCTTGCCTGGACGGCGGACGGCGGACGCAACTGGACCAAACAGAACATCGGAACGACCGAAAGCATCAACGAAATTTATTTTCGCAACGATGATAACGGTTATCTGGTCGCCGGCAAGAAAATGTTCATTACAAAAGACGGCGGGCGCAACTGGCAGGAAATAAAAATTTTCAAAGCCAGCGATTTTCGCAACGGTGCACCGGAATTTTTGAGTATTCGCTTTGCCGATAAAAAACGCGGGATCGTCATCGGCTCGGTTCTAAACAATCAGGAACTCGTCGTCGATTCGCTTGTGATGCGCACCGAGGACGGCGGCGAAACCTGGCAAAGAGTTTTCGTCCCTTCAAAAAAAGAACTCTATCATCTGGATTTTGTCGGCAGCACATTATGCTGGATCGTCGGCGACGACGGGCTGATTTTGGTTTCCTACAACGGCGGCACAAGTTTTCAAACTCAAAATTCGAAAACCAAGCTTGATTTGTATAACGTCGATTTTCGGGATGAAAGCGAGGGTTATATCGTCGGCAGCAAAAGCACCATCTTGCGAACCGAGGACGGCGGGGCAACCTGGGAAAGCGTCAAAACGGTTTACCCGATGACCTTTATGCGCGTGGATTTTGCCGACGACAAAAACGGCGTAATCGTCGGTTACGAAGGCACAATTTTGCGTTCAACCGATAAGGGCAAAACCTGGACGAAACAAATCAGCGATACCAAAGAGAACCTTTACGGACTTTATTTTACAAAAAAATACGGCTGGGCGGTCGGGGCGAACGGCGTGATCATTCAAAATCAGAAGTAAAAATAAAAAAAAATCCAAATCCTTCAATTTTATTTAACACTTTAGTAATAAAGTGTGTTATCTTACATCATCTTTTTTTGTCAATTATCAATTTATCATCAAGTAAAATTATCGCAAATTGTTTTAAGAAAGAAGCAATAAGGTTTTAGAATTGCTGCAATTGGTAACAGGGAAAAAGTTAATAAAAAACAGCTCTTATTTTAACCCGAATAGTTCATTGTTCAAAAAAAAACAAAAAAAACGAATTTGCAGATTTGGGGGATTTTAATTGGCAATAAAGTATGAGTCTAAAATATCCAATTCATTTGTGAGGAAACTTTGTGAAGGAGCAAATTATGAAAAAGAATTCTATTTTTATAAACCTGCTGTTGCTTGTTTTTTGTCTTTCGGTAACCATTTTCGGACAGGAAACGACCGGTAGCATTGAAGGATCAATCAAGGATGCAACGGGTGCCGTTGTGCCAAATATCTCCTTAACGATAACGACCGCGCAGGGAACGGCGACCGGAACGACAACGACCGGAACCGGTGCCGGTTTCAGACGAACGATTACAACCAACGAAGAGGGATTTTTCCGTATTCTTCAGGTTCCGCCCGGAACTTATAATGTTGTGACGGCTGCTTCGGGTGGATTTGGTGAGGCGCGTTATGAGAATGTGACGGTCGCGATCGGGCAAAATACGCAGCTTGACATAACGGTTAAACCCGGAAGCAATGTCACGACCGTTGATGTCACGAGCTCGGATTCACCGCCGGTTGATACGACCAATAACGCGATTCAAACCACGATCAACGCCCAAAAAATCGAATTGATCCCGAAAAGCACAGGATTTACAGGGCTTTTAAAAACTGTGCCGGGAACTCGCCCGGAGAGCCGGACGGGTGGATTTTCCGTTGATGGCGCATCGGGAGCTGAAAACGTTTTTGTGATCGATGGTCAGGAAGTAACAAACTATCGGACGGGAACCTTGAATGAAACATATAATATCCCGACCCAACTCGTTCAGGAAGTCCAGGTAAAGTCGAGCGGATTCGAGGCTGCCTACGGCGGTGCGACGGGCGGTGTGGTCAGCGTCGTGACGAGAGGCGGAAGTAATGAATTTCGCGGTGAGTTCGGGATTCAGTTTGAACCTTCCACCTTTGCCGGCACTCCGCGTCCGTTGCTCAATCGTTTCACAAGCGGTTCGGTCGCCAACGGAAACTTTGTCCAGACCTCGGAGTATTTCAACCCGGCAAAAGACGAAGGCACAAATTTTTTCCCGACCGCAAATTTAAGCGGTGCGGTCATCAAAAACCGACTTTGGTTTTATGGCAGCTATTCACCACAGATTTTTAATACCGATGTCGAAACCCAGTATTTTACAAATGTTCCGGCAGCAACCAGAACTTTTATCACGAGCGAAAGATATAGTCGAACGACAAAATACGAATATGCTTTTGCTCGTTTGGATGGCAATCCGTTTGATAATCTCAGGTTGACCGGCACATTTCTTTGGAATCCGGTGATTCAACGCGGCAGCATTCCGGGTACGGCATTTACCAATGTGACCACCTCGGCGATCGGATTTACGAATGTCCCAACCGCTAATTTTGGAGGGAGCATCGGAGTTTTGAGAGGAAATCAATTTACAAATTTGCAGGGCGGTCGCCAAAACTCGAATCTTGTTTCAGTTTCGGGTGTTTATACACCGACCAGCAATCTCGTGATCGATGGACGTTACAGCCGTGGATTTTTAAACGAAAAACTGGGAAATTATTTTGTTCCGACAGCGCTTCCTCAGATCTCTGCCTGCACGAACACGCCCGCCAGTTTCCAGTGCGGAACGACCGGCGCCAATACAATCACGACAAAAGATATTTCGATCCGCGAATCGTATGAATTTTCCGGAACATATATTTTTAATGCTGGCGGGAGGCACGAATTGAAGGGCGGTTATCAGCGCTACACAATTTTCAACGATGTTCAATCTGGAAATAATGCGATCGGACAATTGCGCTTCAATTATGGAACCCCGATTTCAACTCTGATCGGAATTGCCGATACGCCCGGCGCGGTCGGTTCCGGTTCGTTCCGCCGGCAGGGCACCAACGGGCAGGGCTCGAATCTAAGCCAGGGCATTTTTATACAGGATAAATATCAACCGTTCAGACGATTGACATTGAACCTCGGGATTCGAATCGAGAAAGAAGATTTGCCTTCGTTTAACCAATATCCCAGTGCCGTTAATTTTGATTGGGGCGACAAGATCGCACCGCGTCTCGGATTTTCATACGATCTTTTCGGAAACGGTAAAACCAAGATTTTTGCCAGTTACGGAAATTTTTATGATCGGGTCAAATTCGCGCTTCCGCGCGGTTTATTCGGCGGAGATATTTTCCTCGAAGATTATTTCGAAATTTTCCCGGGCGATCTGGCGACCGGCTTTAATATCGCCAATATCGTCGGTAACTTTACCGGACCGAGCGTTTGTCCGCAAAACGGTTTTATTATTGCAGGTGCCCGCAGCCGGTGCCAAAAAAACCTTCGGGTAAATGCGAATGAGCCCGGCGCTTCGGCATTTCTAAACGGAGCGGTCGACCCAAATCTTGATCCGTTCAAACAGACCGAATTTACCGTTGGTGGTGAAAGGCAATTGAGCCAAAATTACGTTTTTCGGGTTCGTTACACGTTTAAAAATGTAGATGAAGCGGTCGAAGACGCCGGCATCATCAACGCGGCGGGAAGCGAAGCCTATATCATCGGTAATCCGGGCAAAGGCTTGCATCTTCAAACACTTCAGACACTCGGCTACGCTAAATCAACAAGACCACAGCGGCGCTATGATGGACTGGAATTCGTTTTAGAAAAACGCCTGTCAAATAATTGGTATTTCAATGCTAATTATACTTACAGCCGTTTGTACGGAAATTATTCGGGACTCGCCAGTTCTGATGAGCCGCATTTGGTCAATGGGCGACTTGCGCCGGGTGTCAGCCGGGCATTCGACTTGCCGTTTATCGGCTTTACCGCCAAAGGCGAGCCCGATAACGGTCGGCTGCAAACCGACCGCCCGCATGTTTTCAACTTTTACGGTGCTTATATCTTTAATTGGATGGGAAGCAAGGTCAATTCAACCGAATTTTCGGGTTTCCAGAGCATCACATCGGGTCAACCGCAAACGACAACCATCTATGGCGCTTCAACCGTGACGCCACAGATATTTTTAGGACGCGGCGATCTCGGGCGAAGTCCGGTTTTTTCGCAAACGGATTTTAGTGTCACGCATCGTTATCGATTCGGACGCGATAACCGGTTTACGATGGCTTTTGACCTTAATTTTCTGAATTTATGGGATCAGGCAACGGTGACCGGGATTTATACGACTGTGAACCCGAGCACCGCACCGGTAAACGCAGCGGCGCTGACGCAGCAAACGGGTTCAACCGTCAGTAATGTGGCATATGCCAACGGTTACACAAATGGAACGTTGTTACCCGCCATTATGGCTCGGATCGCATCACAACCCGACCGGAGCGATATTCGATACAAGTCGCCGTTTTTGTATCAAACACCCCGATCCGTTCGATTTGGCTTTAGATTCTTGTTCTAAGAGTAACGAAAATCGAAATTCTAACTCGCCTGAAGAAATTTGGGCGGGTTTTTTTTGTCCGGTTTTCGACCAAAAAAAATTAACTCTGTTGATTGATTGAATCAAAGATTCAATGATCTTTTTTTCAAATTTATTTCTAGATTTCAGTTACGGCAATAAAAGTCGTTAATTTTTATTGCCGGCGGAGCAACTCGGATTATTTTAGGTGCATCAGTAAATATGGGCAAGAAGTTGAGCAAGACTGTTGAAAGAGCATTTTAGCCCGGCTTCTGATTCCTCCTGTTTCTTTTTTATACTCGTTGAGAATTCGACTCAACGAGTTTTTTTTTTACAACAAGATTATCTGTTTTGTTTTTGGCGGGCTTTGCTGGCAAGCAGCGCCAGTTGTTGAGCGCGCGGCAGAACTTCAACCGCTTTGGCAACTTGTTTATCTTCCTCGGCTAACACCTGATTTGCCGAAACCGTTCCAAAAGCGGCGGTTATTAAATTATATCGGATACGGCTTTTGATAAAAGCTTTTTCGATCTCGATATTTTTTGTCAGGGTTTTCCAATCATTATTTTGGGCGAGGAAGTTTTTGAATTCCTTTAGGATTTCATCATTAACCGGGTAATCGCTGGGACGAATTCTCTGTCCGTACTGGATTTGACCGCCGATCTTATAGTTTTCAAAACCTTGAACATTACCGCTCACGAGCTTGCTTGAGAAAAAGAAGATCGGGTCGATCAGTTTGGCTTCCCATTCCGTCATCGAGGGATTTTTGATGATTTCATCGGGCGTAATGCCGTCGCCGCCAAAAACTTTTCTGCCGCTCAGGGTT
>CADEFG010000248.1 GCA_902826505.1 uncultured Acidobacteriota bacterium | reverse complement strand
CGACCTTGGCGGTCACTTCGATCTCGAAACCGAAACCCTCCGAAGTGATCGTCATATTGCGGATAATTTCGCCGCGAAACGCTTTGTAGCAGGTTTCAACGTCCGACATATTGAGGTTCGTCAGACAATTTGAAAGAAACGTCAGACCTTTGTTGGCGAGATAATGATAAAAATACAGCACGCGGGCGGCGCGTTTGACCATAAAACGCGAACCGTAAACGACATCGGCGCGTCCGGTCGCGATCGGCATCACGACATCGGCGATCTCCGACGGATCGTATTCGAGATCGGCGTCCTGGACGATCACGATTTCGCCTTTCGTCAGACCGAACCCCGTTTTCAACGCTTCGGTCTTGCCGCCGTTGTTTGCCTGTCTGACATAACGGACGCGCTCGTCCGAGGCTGCCAAAGCGAGCGCGATTTCCGGCGTTTTATCGCTTGAACAATCGTCCACGATGATCAATTCGAGCAGCGTATCGAGCTCCAAAACCTTGCCGACGATCTCGCGCAATGTCGCTTCTTCATTGTAAGCGGGCATCACGACCGACAAAAAACGCTGGTTGGAAAGTTTTGTTTCCGACATAACTTTATGAACTTACTTCGTAAAGGGGAAAAGTGACAAAGGCGAAAAGTGAAAAAGTTGGCATCATTCGAATCTGCAAAACTCTTTCACCTTTTAACTTTTTAACTTTTTTCACTTACAACTTTATGAATTTACGCTAATTTTTATTTTTATTCAAAATCGCCGCCGCCCAACCGCTAAAAACCGCTCCCGACGAATTTCTCGCCTTCAGCCGCCAGTACGGCAAACACGCCGTGATCCATTGACTGTTTAATCAGTTAAGGGAAGCTTTTCCACACTCCGTTTAAGAACGACATTCGAAATTGCCGAAAGATCATGCGCGACAAAAAGCCGTTCGAGAAGCGGGTTTTCGTGAAACGGACGTCCGGCTCCGGCTTCACGCCAGCGATCAATTTTGACATTCTCGCTTTTTTGGTTAAATTCTTCGATCGCGAGCAGTTCTCCGGCAAATTTATGATTGAAGACAAAACCAATATCATCAAAGTATAGGGGAACATGCCAGAGCAATTTCGCATCAGGGTGCGTGAGAATCTGCAGCGCATCTCGGGTAGACGAATACAAATCCATATCGAACGAGACAAAACCGATCGGCGGCGGTTGAAAATTCTTAAAGAAGTCCGGCACGGTTTCACCGACATTTCCTAAAACCAGCGTTGTCCGATTGGTCAGGCGCGACCGCAACAACTTTTCGTCCATTGGGTAATCTCCCGGCTGCCAGGCATCCGGATGATCTCGATAGTCGCCAATAAATGAGGGCAGCCCGGCAGCCCCGATGTCAAAACCAAAAACCTTGATCTTTACACCTGTTTCCTTTTCGACCGCCGCCGCTTCTCGTTCCAGCGTGACCAATCCGGCACCGCCTGCTACTCCAAATTCAATCACACAGATTTCCGGCACGTTTTGTTTGACCGCCTGTTGGGCAGCCGTCAAAACACTCATCAGATACGCCGGTCTTTCCGAAATATCCCAGAGAGCCCTTGTTTTTACCGAGACCTTGAGTTGCATCAAAATCGTCTTGACAAGCAGCCTGAGTGGCGGCTCCTTTCCGAGTCGGAATAGAAACCAGCGAAGATTACCGTTCATTAACACACCTCATAGTATAAAAAAAACAAAATTACCTTTGTATAAAATCTGAAAAAATGACCGGCGAGTCGCAATTCATAACCGCTTTCCATAATCGTAATCTGCCGGAATGAACCGCAAATGACCTCCCGACCAAGTAAAATCTGCCATCTGCGATCAGTAAAATCGGCTGACGGTGCGGCATCCATTTAGGCAAGATTATGCGATTTGAAAAGATTTTTTTCGATTACGCTTTTTCTCCGATCATATTGACGCCCGGATTGTCGAGTTTTTTGATATTGACGATCCCGACCCGCGACAAATTCGCCTCGGTTTCCGCATCGGTTTGCGGTTGGTCAAACGCCGGCGAAAGCATATCGAACGTATCGAGCACCGCCCATTCGTAGCGTTGCCGGCGCGATAAATCGGTTTTCTCGACATAGTTGGCAACCGGGATCAGAAATCTAAAAACTTTGTTCAAAACCGGAATCCGAAACAGCACGTCCGTCACGGGAAACGCCAGCGGCATCACAAACCGAATCGTTTTCAGCAGCGTTTCGTCTTTCATCCGGCGCGTCACGGGACGAATCAGATACTTTCCGAAAAGAAATGTCCACGGTTTGCGCTCGTAGATCGTGACGGCAATCCGTCCGCTTTTTTTGACGATCCGCGAGATCGATTCCAAAGTTTTCGGCGGACTCGGCGTGTGCTGCACGACGCCGATACAATAACAGCCGTCAAAAGTTCCGTCGCGAAAAGGCAGTTCGTAAATTCCGGCTTGGACAAAATGAATATTTTTGCGGTCAGCCAGATTTTTCGCCGAGGCTTCGATCGCCGAACTGATATCGATGCCGACGACTTCGCAATCATTTTCAGCGATCGCGTCGAGAAAACGTCCGGCGCCGCAGCCGGCGTCTAAAATCCACTTATCTTTGAGCCACTCGCGCGTCCATTCGGTTTCCGCGTAAAATCTGTCCGCCGATTGCGTCGTGCCGCTCGCCGAATCAAGCTGCGTCGCCTTAAATTCGTTCCACTGATAGCCGAACGAGGAAGCGTAATTGTCCGGCTCGACAAAACGCGGAATGCCTTTGATTATTTGATAGTTTTCTCCGCATTTTTGACAGGTTAAAACGCCTTCGATGATCTCGCCGTCCGCCCCGGACTGCGAAGATTGGCACGATAATTCACTTTTGCATTGTAAACAGACAAGTATATCCAGTAATTTGGGTTGCATAACAATTTATCTTTTTTTCAGTTTCCGGACGGGAAACGCGAGGTAATTAATCGCGGTTTGCGGTTTATACCAAACGCTTTTCAGAGCGTTTTTCAGAAACGCCGAATAATTTTTCGCGTGAAAGTAAGAACCCGCCAGCATCAGATGAAAATTCCCGTAACACTCTGACCGGTTGACCTGTTTCTCCGCCGAATCATCGTCAAAGGCTTTTTGAAAACCGATCAGGACGTCGTGTTCCATCGCCCCGACATTCGAGTGCATATTACTATTGTGAATGCGATATAAGACCAGCGGTTCCGAAACAAAGGCGATCTTATTGTCCTTCGCAATTCGATAACAAAACTCCCAATCCGCCGCCGTCGTCAAACGATGATCGAAACCCTTTATTTTATCAAAAAGCGCTCTTTTAACGACCGCCGTGCTGCCGGCACCGATCACGACACCTTCTTTGAGCTTTAAAAGCTCTTCCGCGACCCAGCCTTCCTTGCCCTTGCGGCTTTCGCCAGTGATTTTGCCTTCGATGTCGATAAATTTCATCGAACAATGAACCAAGCCGACCTCGGAATCTTCGAAAAATCTCTGCATTTGTCTTTCGAGTTTTGCGGGCAGCCAAACATCGTCGGCATCGAGAAAAGCCAGATATTCTCCGGCGGAATTTGCCGCGCCGTTATTGCGTGCCCGCGAAACTCCCTGATTCTGTTGTTTGATGACTTTTATTTGACCCGCATATTTTTCAAGAATCTTCAGCGAATCGTCTTTCGAACCGTCATCAACGACAATCACCTCAAAGTTCGGGTAGGTTTGCGCGAGAACACTGTCAATCGTCTCGGCAATATACTTGGCATAGTTATAATTCGGAATAATGATGCTGACTTTCGGTGAATTCATAGTGTAATTATTTCCGGCAAATCGCCACCAAGACCGGCGCGTTTTTTATATTTCCCGCTTCAAAATCGTAATCTCTCTCGGTCGGATAAAATGGTCGTTTCCAGAGCGTTTCGCTGACATTTTCACGCAGGGTCAACGGAATTTTATTGACGATTTTCCAGCCGACAAGTTTTGTCTGCGTGAGAAAATCCTTCGGTAATTTTTGCTGCGCGTCGTAAAACGGCGGAATTCCAAACCGCGCGCTCAAACTTTGTCCCAAAAACTTTTCGAGCACAAAATATTTTTCGATCTCAACGCGCAATTCTTCGGGCGTGTATTCAAAAACGTGAAACGGATTCAACGGTTTGCCGTTGACGGGCTTTGTATAATTGGCGTTCGGCGTCGAAAGCAGCAAAACGCCGCCGGTTCGCAAAACTCTTTTCAGTTCCGCCAGAAATTGCGGTCGTTCGTGAAGATGTTCAAGCGTTTCAAACGATGTCACGGCATCGAAACTTTCGTCCTGAAAAGGCAAATTCAAACCGTCGCCGAGCAGAACCGCCGATTTTTCATCGCATTCGTTTTGCGCCTCGCGCGCCGCTTCGAGATTTACGTCAACGCCCGTCACACGCTTTGCTTTTTCTTTCAAAAAGCCCAAACCGTAACCCGTTCCGCAGGCAATATCCAGGACCGATTTGTTTTCAACATACGGCAAAGCATAGACATACCGCGCCGTATGTTCGCCCCAGTAAGGCGAAAGTTTGCCCGCGTCGATCACGTTGGCGCCTTTGAATCTTTCTGCTGATGCCATTTTACAATCCTAAAACCTTTCGATAAATCTGCACATATTCGGCGGCAACCCGCCCGGCGTTCATATATTCAAGTAAATATTCTCTGCCGCGCTTCGCATTTTCACGCGCCTTGTCGAGATTTTCGATCATCGCTTCGAGAGCGACCCGAAAACTTTCCGCGTCTTCGGGCGGCACGAGCTTGCCGTATTTTCCGCCGTCCAAAGTATCGCCCGCGCCGCTGATGTTGGTCGCGACGATCGGGCGCGCCAACATTAAAGATTCTATCAAACTTTGCGACAAAGCATCTTCGAGCGAAGGATGGACGATAATATCCGCCGCCCCGATAATTTCCAGCCCGTCATCGCGCCAACCGAGAAATTCGATATTATCAAGGATTCCCAAATCTTTTGCAAACCTTTCCAGATTTTCCTTATAATCGCCCGTCCCGACCAGATAAAGTTTTGCCGCGAGCCCCTTTTTCAAAAGCGGCGCGAGCGCCTCGAACAGATAAATATGCCCTTTCCGGTTAAAGAGCCGCGACACGCAAACGAGCGAAAGCTGGTCGTTCATGCCAAGCTCGACGCGTTTCCCGGCAACAACTTCGGGCGTGATCGCGGCAAACCGCTCGTTGGTTTGCCCGTACGGAATCAGCGAAACCTTGTCAGCCGGCGTTTTTTCCCAATCGACCAGACATTCTCGAACCATGCGCGACGGCGCGATAATATGATCGGCGGCGCGATTATTGATGTTTTCGAGTTTCAGGTAAAAACTTCGCTTGAGTTTTGACGCGAGCAAATGCAGCGCGTCCGAATGATGGCGCGTCAGAACGGTTTTCCGTTTCTGCCATTTGGCAAGCGTCAAACCGATCAGAGTCGGGTTAAAAATATGCGTGTGAACGATGTCGGGATCTTCTTTTTTCAAGATCTGCCAAAGCTCGCGCGCCGCCCGCGGAATGTTTTTTTTACCGGCGGCGGCGAGCGCGTAAACCTTAAACCCGCGCCTTTTCATGCTTTCGGTAAAACCGCCTTCGCCCGCGAACGTCACATATGCAAAATCAACTTCCCGGCGATCGGTAAAATCCGCCAAATTGCTAAAATAAAACGCTTCTTTTTCGACATCCAAAACGTGCAGAACTTTGATCGGTTTCATGAAAACTATTTTTTCCTCGCAATCGTCAGGTGTCGAAAAGACTTGTGTTTGGCGGGCAGGATCAGCGCGCCGGACAGCCGTTTCATTTGGTTTCAATGTTTTTTTGGCAAACATACATCATCATATTTCCCGATGCCCAGCGCATTAATTTGACGCCTAAACCCAAAAGCGGCACGGTTTCGTCTTCGTTGACAACCAGTTTTTTGACGAGCGAACCCGGTTGGTCTTTGACTAATTCGTCAATATTGACCGGGGCGATCTCTTTCTTGTCCGTTTTTTTCGAATTGACCGGAAATTCGCTTTTTCCACTGCGATTCAAGAAAGGTATTTCATAAAGTCCCCACAAAACGGCGTAGCCTCGTTTTTCGATGACGCGTAAATTTGCTTCGGCGAGCATCTTTTCAAATTCATGCGGGCGATAGACATATTGAAAAAATTTGTTTCCCGCGAAATGTTCATTTGCATCGATTTCCGGTTTTTCCGTTTTTCGCCATTGATCTTTTTTGAAAGCCGCCAAAATTCTTCGGAGCGGGCTGAAATACGGAACGCTGATCAGCAAAACGCCGTCTTTTTTCAGAACGCGCGCGGCTTCCTGCAAAGATTTTTCCGCGCCGCCCTCGAAATGTTCGACGACGCCGCCCGAATAATAAAGATCAAAAGTTTCATCGGCAAAAGGCAGATTTGAAACATCGCCGCCGCACAAATCTAATTCATTTTGCCGTTTGCGCAAAGTTTTTAAGGCTTGCTGCGCGAAATCAAGCCCGACGACGCGGCGACCTTTGGCGGCGTAATAAGCGAGATATTGCCCGAGACCGCAGCCGCCTTCGAGCATTAAACTCCCTTCTTTCGAGTATTTTTCAAAAAGCGGGCGCAGCGGATCGGTCGCGCAGAATCTCAAAGATTCTTCAAAATGACCGGCTTCCCAATTTTCTTCCCAAAAATCGGGCGTATTTCCCGCGTGAGTTTGTTTGTGATACATTTTCAGCATTGTTTTCAATTCTTAACTTCGTCTTAAATTATTCACAAAAACGAGCATCGTTTTCAGCGAATGTCGATATAAATAACCTATAAGAAAACTCACCGCCAGACAAACGGCGAGAGCGAGCAGAGCATTCTCCGTGATAAAAAAACCGACCGTTCCGGCAAGCGATGGAAGCATCGCCCAGAACAACCAGCCGAACGGCATTTTCACATTCCGGTTGAGCAAAAAGGCAAAAGTCAGGACGCTGATCAAATAAGCGATCGCCGTTGCCCAGGCACAGCCCGCCATTCCGTATTTCGGGATCAGGAAAAAATTTGCCGCGATATTCGCGGTCGCCGAAAAGATCGCGGCAAACATCGAAATATACGTGGTCGAGGTCGAATTTGAAAGCGCCGAATAACCGATCAAGGTCGGTAATCCGAGAACGGAAGCCGTCAGCAAGATCCAGAGCGGCAGGACCGCCGGCTGAAAATCCGCGCCAAAGATCAGCGGAATCGCCAAATATGCCGCAAACGAGAGCGCCGCGCACGCAATTCCCCAAAAAAGCGTCAAACCGG
>CADEFG010000247.1 GCA_902826505.1 uncultured Acidobacteriota bacterium | reverse complement strand
CACTTCGATCCCCCGGCAAAGCGATTTTTCCGCGCCTTGCCAGTCCCATTCAAGCCACAAAATATGTCCGAGCTTAGCATGCGCCTCCGCCGAACTTTCATCAAGCAACAAGGCTTTTTGGACGGCGGTTCGCGCCTTGGGCAAATTTTCCGGCGACGATTTGAGGGTATAGGAAACCTGCAAAGCGTAGGCATCCGCCAATCCCGTAAAAGCGGCGGCGATATTCGGATCGAGAATGATTGCCTGCGTGAAATAGTCAATCGCTTGCTGCAAATTGCGTTTTTCCAGAAAATACTGCCCTTTGAGATAGAATTGATAGGCTTCCGCGTTTTCGGTTTCGTGCTTGGTGAGAGAGATTTTTTCGCCGCCCGTCAGTTTCAAGTTCAAACTTTGCGTGATTTGTAAGGAAATCGAATCCTGCACGGTGAAAATATCCGTTAGCCGAACGTCGAAGCTTTCCGCCCAGAATTGCAAACCGTCTGCCGTTTTAATAAGCCGCGCCGAAACCCGCACACGGTCGTCCGTACGTTGAATCGTGCCTTCCAAGACGGCTTCCGTTTGCAAGTCTTTTCCGGCTTGCACCGAATCGCTTTCGCTTCCGAGATATTTTGAAATCGTGTTGGTCGGACGCACGACAATTTGGCGGATATTACCGAGCCGCGTAATGACCGCGTTTGCCATACCGAGTTCGAGCGATTCGTCGCGCTGTGCCGAATCAATCGTCTTAAACGGCAGCACGGCGATCGATTTGACGGTGACCGTGTTGACCGATTTGGCGCTCCAAAAAGATACCGACGCGAAAACTCCGGCAACGATCACAAAGCCAAACATTAACCATAAAACCGTGCGGCGCGTTGCCGGCGGCGATGCAGCATCTTTCTTTGTTTCGGACGCCCCGTTTTCGGCGGCAAATTGCGGCGCGTTTTTTTCCTCGACAGTTTGCCGGCGGACGGATTCGACAAAACGATACCCGCGTTTCGGAACGGTTTCGATAAACTTTTGTCCGTTGGATTTCTCGCCGAGAACTTTGCGAAGAATCGAAATGTTGCGCGCCAAGGTCGCTTCTTCGACAAAAGTTTCCGCCCAAATTTTGTCGAGCAATTCGTCTTTTTCAATCAGATGTCCGCCGTTTTCGACCAAAACCAGAAGCGTATCGAAAACTTTCGGCGGAAGCTGAACGGGTTCTTCATCGATCAAAAGCAGGCGTTCAGCCGGAAACAGCCGAAACCGCGCAAACTCATAATTATTTTCGACTCTTGGTTCACTCATGGCAATTTAACCGCTCTATCACCCGTTCGCCGGCAGCCGAGACTTCTATTGAAGTCTCTAATCCGAAAACAATCAGGAAAAAATTCAAAGTTTTATCAAGCCTTTTTTATGCGGCTGATTCAGCATTTGATTCAAAACCAACTGCAAACATTTTAACGCTTGCGCGAAAAAATAGAAAGAGGCATAAATTTATCCGATCATAAGTTTCTATGTGCATAAAAGCTTCTGAGATCAAGTTCCGGCGCGATTGTTTTGATGCCGGGCGAATTTTCTCACGTCACGCCCTGGAAAAAGACAGTGAGGCGCGAATTCCCCCGCCGGCAAACGCTGCCATCAGCAATAAAATCGGACAGCGCTTTTTCGTCCGAAACTTTTCGCAAATCCGAAAATAATCAGAAAAAAGTCCGATTTTCATAAAGATTTTGACGACGTTTTTCGGTTACTTTTTTATCCCTGAAGAAAAGTCTCGAAACTTGTCCCGACATTTTTTAACGCCGGACGCAAGGCAAAGACAAACAACAAAACTAAAGAATAAAACATTTTTGTATTTGTAAAGAAAAAGCAATGAATATCTTAAACATTATCAGATCGGCTTAAAGGAGTTAGAGATGTTAGATAAAAAAGAATTTAATCGGCAATTAGACCATCAGCTGTTTTTATCAGCTATAAAGAAGCATTTTCGGCTTTTGCCCTTGTGGGCAATTATTTCGCTTCTCACGTTCGCGCTTTCACAGCCGGTTCCTGCCAAAGCCGCCGGTGTGACTTTGAGCGCGACGCCGCCAAGCCGCACAATCAATCAAGGTCAAGCCGCAACTTATACAATCAGCATCAACCGCGACAATTACGCGGGAAGCGTCAGATTGAGCGCCTCAAATCTTCCGTCCGGCGCAACTGCTTTGTTAAACCCGAATCCGACAACCGTCAAAAACTCAAGCCTGACCGTCACGACAAATGCCGCGACACCGACCGGAACGTTTCAAATAAAAGTAGCGGGCAGCGCGAGCGGAATCAGTATCAATCCGATAAACGTCACACTGATTGTCAGACCTGCGCCGGGCGTAACGTTGACCGCGATGCCGACGGCACAATCAATCATCGCGGGACAGCCGATAGATTATAAAATCAAACTGACCCGTACAAACTACGACGCGCCGGTGACGCTGGCAGCCACTCTGCCGGATGGATTGACCGCCCGTTTCGAGCCTAATCCGGTTTACGGTAACGATTCGACCATGCGAATTTACTCGCATCTGCTCCCATTTGTAACGAAAGACTACCATATTGATGTTTCTATCAGAGAGTTACTACTGCCCGGTGTACGCATCAACGCGAGATTCAACTGCGATGTCAATTGGGCGGAGCAATTCGGCACGACCGGAGGCGGTGATTTTGCAGAAGATGTCGCGATTGCAAGTGACGGCAGCATTTATGTCGCGGGCAATAATTTCAATCCGAACAACAACTCGCGTGACGCCTGGGTCGCTAAATTCAATGTCAACGGTTTTCTAATATGGCTCGAGCGGCTCGAAACTGCCGGCGATGACTTCGCCACGGAAATCGCCGCTGACAATTCGGGCAATGTCTTTGTCGGCGGCTACACGAACGGGACGATGCCGGATAACACTCCCGTAAACGGCTTCGATCTTTGGATTGCAAAATATGACAGTTTGAGCGGCAACCGTTTGTGGGTCAGACAAGCCGGCTCACAAACGGAAGACGGCGCCGGCGGTTTTGAAATTGTCCCGGATAACCAAGGCGACGGCGAGCTGACAACTTTCTGGGACGACCAAAGTGTTATTGTGACGTTTTCATTCGACGCCAACGGGTCATTAATCGAGCAAGCAAATCGTCGTCATACTCTCGATACACAGTTTAGAGATAACCCGAATGACATTGCACTGGGACCAAACGGAGAGGTTTATGTCGTCGGTTTGTTTACAAATTCAGTGCCTCAGCACACCGATGGATACCTTATCAAATTCGAGCGTGAAGGCATTAATCGGGCTTGGTTGAAGACAATTCAAAATTTGTCTTCGCCGAGCGATGAAGAAGCAATGCGGGCGGTAGTTGACGCCGCCGGCAATTACGTCTATGTCGCCGCCAAGACAGATCGTTCGGGAAATACAGACGCCTGGCTTTTACAGTTTGAAAGCGACGGTGACGATGGATGGTTCCGCGAGGAAATTTCGCCCGCCGACGATCTTATCAATGCCCTCGTGATTAATAACGACGGCGACCTCATCGTTGCCGGAAAAACGAGCGGTGTTCTGGGCGAAAGAAACGGCGGCGACTTTGACGCCTGGGTTGCGCGGCGCGCTGCCGGCAGCGGCAATCTCAAATGGGTACGGCAATTTCCGGTGATTGACAAGGACGGTTTCAATGCCGTCGCGATTGCCGGCAACAACGATCTCATTCTGGCGGGTGAGACGGTCAATTTCAAAAGAAATTTGGGTTTTGAAGACGCTTTGGTGATGCGTTACGCCGATGCCTGGTCGCTTTTCTCGCCGGTCATTAACAATCCCAACGGGCTTGTTCCGTCGAGCGGACAGGTCAGCGCCCGGATTAGCATCAACGGCTTACACTTGACGGGCATCACCGGAGTGCGCTTTAACGGCATCCCTGCCGAATTCACGCCGCGTTCATCAACGCTAATCGAGGCAATCGTTCCGGAAGGAGTGACGGATGGACGGGTAACCGTCAGCAGCGGCTGCAATAGTGCTTCAAGCGCCGCGGATTTTGACGTTTTGCCGTGAAACAAATTTGTCTTTTAAGCATTTCGACCACGCAAAAGCAAAAGTTTGGAGGCGAGTTTTGCCGATTGACCATTCAATTTATTCAGCGCGGGTCGGGAATCGAACGCGTCCGGGCAATATAAAGGAGATGTTATGGCTCAAATAAAAATAAACGGATTTTCGTTGACGGTTTTTCCGGCAAAGACGCAAAGATTTTTTCTCTCGTCTCGAATCGCCGGAAGCGGCTTGCTTCTCGCTATTCTTTTGCTCCATTGTTTGCTGACCGCCGGTTGTGTGAAACATGGAAATGCCCGATCGGCAGAAATCCCAAACCCGAACGGCGGTGTTCCTTTCCGGATGAACGGACTAGAACTAGAGAACACGCGTTTCGAGTTGTTTGGCTTTCCCGACCCGGACAATACTAATTTGACTATTTCCTTTCAACCCGCCCTGACTTATTGGGTAAAAGCCGGCGATCGGGTTGCCGCAAAATGGGATACTTTCGAGTTTCATTATGAGCCGGCAGCGGTAAATTCCTGCACATTCACTGACAATACGCCGATCTCTCCGGACCAACAATGTTTGGTGTGCGACGCTTGTGCGGTGAGAGGCGGAGACTTCACCGGGCTGCCCTGTCTTGGAGTGCAACCCGTTATTACTGAGCGCGGCGCGTTTGTGGTCGAAGCCGATGCCGGTTTTATAAAAACGTCAAACCCGGAAATAGTTTTCGACATGGTCGGTAATGCCAGTCAGTTTTTGGGCGGATGTCCTAATTCGCCTTATCCGACACGCGATTTTGCGCCGCCGAAAAGCGGACTTTATCGCCTTTCCAGCTACATTGTTCCCACCATCAGATTGAGAGGCGAAGCGAATGGCGAAGCGAAAATCCACGCCCTTCAATCCGGCGCGAGCATGCGCCAAAAAGCTCCCTTCCGATTGAATCAAGAACTAATTGATGGCACTAATTATTGGTTCTGGGAAACGACGGGAGATAATTTTTGGCTGGAAAACTTCAGTCCGAATTTGCACGTCACCGACATTCGGATTTTGAAAGGCAAGTGCGAACCCGACCCGGCTTCCGGCAAAGAATGTCTTTCGGCAGGCGAAGTCGTGAAACCTTCGCGGATTATTTTCCTGCCGGATTTTCAAGCTTACAACACTGTGTCCGGGCATCCGGAAGAATCTCTGAACCGATGTTATTCCAGCCTAAGTCCGACTGTGCCGGACGGCAACTACATCAATCTGACGGCTTGCCGCCAGCGATTCGACACGCTTCCGGGCGATGAGGTTGAGAAATTTACCACGCCGACTTACAGACCGAACAATTGGCTCGGAAAATTAACGTGGCTCGTCGAATTTAACACGGGCGAAGGCGCGGATTCCGATTTGGAACTGCCCGGCAATCAACCAATGCCGCCGGAAACCGAAATGGTCATCGAGTTTACCATTGAAGCTAATTGAGCTATCGAGGACAGGAATTTTAATGCTCGATATCGAGCGGAGCGGAGCGATTATGAGTCAAATAAAAACACTCACATCTCGGTTAACCGAGGTTGTGACGGGAAAAATGCCGAACGGTGCATGCGCCGAAAATTCACGAAGACACTCATGGTTAAAGCCTGTCAAAAAAAGCGGTATTTTCGCATCCATTGTCCTATTTCTTTGTGTGCTGATATCAAGTTGAGCGGGAGACAAAGGAGGTCCCGGAAATCCTGTCGTCGACGGCAATCGTTTGATAAAGGTAGAACTCGATAATGCTCGCTTCGAGTTGATACCTGCGCAAAGCACTCTCACGCTTCAACCGAGCTTGGATCTTTGGCTGAAACAAGGCGAGCAAGTTGCCGTCAAATGGGAGACTTTCGAGTTTCATTGGGAACGCGTCGGGGCGATGTGTGATTTTAGCAGTAATACTTCAACTGCCGATTGCAACATCTGCAATTATTGCCTCAATCCATCGGCGCGAAATGAACCTCCCTGTTTTGGAAAAACATTGGAAAATGACTTTAGCACTCCGTTTGACTTGGTTATGCACGAAGGTTTCATTCCTACCCTGGAGCCGAAAACGGTACTTTCTATTCCCAGCCCACAAATGCCCGACGGGTGCCGTGGAAGATCCACTCCAATTGCTTTTCAGCCGGAAACGAGCGCGACCTATCAGATTACTATTCCAGAGACATATTCAGGTGTAGCTAACTCGGCATTGAATGTGGCGGCTGAAACAAAGATTCATGTCGTTAAGGACGATTTAACTCAGACGGCAGCTTATCGATTGAAACGGGAAACCGTCGACGGCACGCATTATTGGACCTGGGAAGACCCGGGCGACAGCAATCGCTGGCAGGAAAACTTCAGTCCGAATTTGCGCGTCACCGATGTTCAGATTTTGAAAGGCAGATGCGAACCCGACCCGGCTTCCGGCAAACAATGCGCTATTCCCGATAACGTCGAGGTAGTTGCTCCTTCGCGTCTGTTTTTCCTGCCGAATTTTCGAGCTAACAACCCCGACACTGTGTCCGGGTATTTCGGCGAAGCGCAGCATCGTTGCTACGCTGACCTGAGTGCGGCAAACGGTTTTTACTTCAATCTGAGAGCCTGCCGCGAGCGATTTGAAACCAATCCGCCGATCAATGAGAAATTTGCCACGCCGACCTACGAATCGACGCCCGAAAGACCGCTTGAAAAACTGACCTGGCTGGTTGAGTTCAACCCCAATGAAGGAGGAGATGTCGATTTGAACACAAATTGCGTTGTGAATCCTCCGAATCCGCTGGTTGGCTGCGAAGTGCCCGGTGAGAATGAAGAATTGATAATCCAGTTCATCATTAAAGCTATTTGAAAAAGGAGAAGAGACCATGAAATTATTTGAGTTAAGACAAATTTGCGCGTTGGTTATGCTGCTCGTCGTATCGCTCGCGTTGACGGGCTGTGACGATAATTTTTACTTAGCGGAGAAAGAAGTCGCGGCTTACAACAGCATTCTCGTTTCAGAGTCCGCGGCGAATCTGCATTTCGACAATCTGCAGGGGCGGGCAATTAATCTGACATTTGATAATTCGACCGGCACGCCGCGCTTGCTAAGCACGAATCTGCTCGCCGAAATGCGCCGCACCGAAATGGCAAACCTCGAAACCGGACCGGCAGCCGTCTCGCTCGACCGTTTGTGTTCGGAACTTGAAGAACAAATCGGCAAATGGATTGAAGGTAAATTAGAGCTTTACACGAGCGGCAGTA
>CADEFG010000246.1 GCA_902826505.1 uncultured Acidobacteriota bacterium | reverse complement strand
TTTTCCGCGCCGCCGTGAAGCCACGCCCACCAACCGTAAATATTCGTGATGATAAAGAAAACCTGCAAAATAACGTCGGCGTATAACTTGACCTCGAAAAACACAAAGCCGAAAATAATCGTCCCGATAATTCCCGTCCACCAGGTATGAACATTATTGCGGTTGGCGAGAAAAACCGAGATCAGATTGAAAATATTGGCGAAAATTTCAAAGACTATCATGCAGCTTTCTATTGTGGCATTTCAAACAAAAAATTTGTATAAGAAAAAGGCGGTCTCGAAACCGCCTTGCAAATTGAGTTTGGTTTTAAATTAAATCGAACCCGCGATCGCTTCGTCGAAGATTTCGAGCGCGACGTCAACGTTTTCTCTGGTTAAGATCAGCGGCGGCGACCAGCGGATTGTCGAAGTGCCGCAACCGAGAATAATCAAACCGCGATTAAAACATTCCATCTCGATTCGGTCGCGCAGTTCGGGCGCGGGTTTTAAGGTTTCCTTGTCCGCAACGAATTCGACGCCGAGCATCATTCCGAATCCGCGCACATCGCCGATCACTTCGAATTTTTCTTTGAGTTTATTCAATCCTTCCTCTAAATAAGCGCCGACTTCTCTTGAATTTTCGACCAAACCGTTTTCGAGCAGCTCGATCGTTTTGAGCGCCGCCGCGATACAGACCGGATTTCCCCCGAAGGTCGAAGCATGCGCGCCCTTGTGCCAGTCCATGACATCGGCACGCGCGACGCAGGCGCCGATCGGCAAGCCCGAGCCGATGCCCTTGGCGAGACACATAATATCGGCTTTGACGCCTTCGTGATGATCGAGCGCGAACATCTTGCCCGTTCTGCCCATTCCCGATTGAACTTCATCGACGATCAGCATAATGCCGTTCTCGTCGCAGATTCTTCGAAGTTCCTTGACAAAAGATTTCGGCGCGGGAACATAGCCGCCTTCGCCCTGGACGACTTCAAGGATTATTCCGGCGACCTCTTCGGGCGGCGTCGTCGTTTTGAAAAGACGATTTTCGATCCAGTTGATGACATCGCGCGAAACTTTTTCCTCATCGCACGGCAGATCGTCGGCGAAATGGCGGAACTTGTTCGGATACGGAACGTGAACGACATCCAAAGCCTGCCGCATAAACCCGAGACGCTGCGCTTTTTTCGATGAAGTTAAGCTGAGTGCGCCGAGCGTTCTGCCGTGAAACGAGCCGAAAAATGAAATGAATTTCTGGCGTCGCGTGTGATACATCGCGAGCTTTAAGGCGGTTTCGATGGCTTCCGCGCCCGAGTTGGCAAAATGCGTTTTCGTCTCGCCTTCGATCGGGCAAATCTCGGAGAGTTTCTTGCCCAGCTCGGGCATTTGATTGTAATAGAAGACCGTGCCGCAAAGATGGAGCAGGGTTTGCGCCTGTTTGGTGATCGCTTCGACGATTTCGGGATGACAATGCCCGGTGGAACAAACGGCGACGCCCGCGTTGCAGTCTAAAAAGATGTTTCCGTCCGGGTCTTCGATCCAAACGCCGGAGGCTTTTTCGGCAACGAGTTTATAGTCGGGGCGCGGATAGCTCGGCGTCACATATTTGGCGTCTTCCGCGATTATTTCGCGCGCGAGCGGACCGGGAAGTTCGGTTTTAATGATCGGTTTTTGTAATTCTGTGGTCGGTTTCATAAATATTTTCCTCAAAAAGGTCAGAACTGTCGGCGGTCGCGGGCGGTTTGATTCGATAAATCTGAGATTTAATGATCCTGTGATTTCAACTATCCGCTACCGCAGATGGTTCTGACCCGTGTTTTCAAATTTGTCTTGATAAAAGCCGTGTCGAAATATTTCGACGTTAGAAGAATCGCGAATTTTGAGAAGGAAAGATTTAATCACCCGCAAACAGGTTCGGGCGCGTGACGTTGGGACGAAGTTTGGCAATCGAACGCGGAGTCATTTGGTTTACGCAACCAATATATCAGATTGTCTCTTTTTAACGCAAAGTCGCCGGGATGCAAAGACGCAAAGAATTTTCATAAAATCGAATAAAAACTTTGCGCCTCTGCATCTTTGCGCCTTTGCGTTGAAAATCACTGTCCGGCGTGAAACAATAAATTTATGCAAAGTCCAAAGAAATATACGAACAACTTAATCAACGAAACGTCGCCCTATTTGCTTCAACACGCGCATAATCCGGTTGATTGGTATGCGTGGGGCGAAGAAGCGTTTGCCAGAGCGCAAGCCGAGGACAAGCCCGTTCTCGTGAGCATCGGTTATTCGGCGTGTCATTGGTGTCACGTGATGGAACACGAATCGTTCGAGAACGAGGAAACCGCCGCGCTCATGAACGCGCATTTCATCAATATCAAGGTCGATATGGAAGAACGCCCCGACGTTGACCGGATTTATATGGATTTTGTCCAGATGACGACCGGCTCGGGAGGCTGGCCTTTAAATGTGTTCCTTTCGCCCGAAAAGTTGCCGTTTTTCGGCGGCACCTATTTTCCGCCCGACAATCGTTACAATATGCCGAGCTTTCAGCGCGTTTTGACGAGTGTTGCCGATGCCTGGGCGACGAAACGCGACGAATTGATGCAGTCGGCAAACGAAGTTCTCGGCGAAATGCGGCGCGTCGGTCTGGCGGAAATGGCGGGCGAAGGTTTGGCGGAATCTCAACTCGATACGGCTTTTCAAAGTTTTGTGAAATATTTCGACGCGGCAAACGGCGGTTTCGGCGGCGCGCCGAAATTTCCGCCGGCAATGAGTTTGGAATTTTTGCTCCGCTATTATCAGCGGACAAAGAACGAGAACGCGCTTCCGATGAGCACGAAAACCGCGCAGAAGATGGCGGTCGGCGGAACCTACGCTCAGCTCGGCGGCGGCTTTCGTAGCTACGCTGTCGATTCGATCTGGCTCGTGCCGCATTTTGAAAAGATGCTTTACGACAACGCGCAGCTCGCCCGAATTTACTTGCATTTGTTTCAGGCGACAAAGGACGAATTTTACCGGCGGATCGCGGTCGAAACTCTCGATTTCATCAGCCGCGAAATGACGGACGAAAAAGGCGGATTTTATTCGACGCAGGATGCCGATTCGGAAGGCGTCGAAGGAAAATTCTTTGTCTGGACGCCCGAAGAGATCGAAGAAATTTTGGGCGCCGACGAAGCGGCGATTTTCAATTTTTATTACGACGTTTCCGAAGAAGGCAATTTTGAGGAGAAGAATATTCTGAACGTCAAAAATACTCTGTCGGAAACCGCCGAAGCCTTGAAAATCACGCCTGAACATTTGCAGGAAGTTCTCGAAAAAGGTCGCGAAAAACTTTTTCGAGAACGCGAAAAACGAATCAAACCATTCCGCGACGAGAAAATCCTGACGGCTTGGAACGGTTTGATGCTGGCGACCTTCGCGGAAGCCGCGGCGATTCTCGATCGCGCGGATTATCTCGAAATCGCCCGCAAAAACGCCGGTTTTATTTTGGGAAATCTCCAAAAGGACGGTTATCTTTTGCGAACCTGGAAGGACGGCAAGGCAAAATTAAATGCTTACCTCGAAGATTACGCGAATTTTGCCGACGGTTTGACCGAACTTTTTCAGGTTTCGGGCGAAATAAAATATCTCAAAGAAGCACAGCGGCTGGCGGATCTGCTGATCACCGAATTTTGGGACGAAGAACAGGGCGGATTTTTCTTTACGGCAAGCAATCACGAAGAATTGATCGTCCGCAAAAAGGATTTTCACGATAACGCGACGCCGTCGGGAAATTCGGTCGCGGCGGATGTTTTGCTGAAACTTGCGCGTCTGACGGGCGAAGAAAAATACGAACGCTTTGCGGTCACGGTTTTGCGGCTCGTCGCGCCGCAGATTCGGCGTTATCCGCAAGCCTTCGGTCGAAGTCTGGCAACGCTCGAATTTTATTTCAATCCGACGCGGGAGATCGTCATCTTAGGCGAAAAAGGAAACGCGCTCGAAAAAGAGATCTGGAAAGATTTTTTGCCGAATAAAGTTGTTGTGTTGGCTGATGGGGCGACCGAAAACGGCGAGTTTATTCCGCTTCTCAAAGAAAGAACCTTGATTGACGGCAAACCGACCGCTTATGTTTGCGAGAATTTCGCGTGTCAAAAGCCTGTTACAAGCGCGGAAGAATTGCGTGAACAGTTGTAGGGAAACGCCACAGCGCCTGCCCAATGAGCGCAGCGAAAACGCATCGCATAAATTCGACATTAAATTTGTTTTGAACATTTTAGTGACATTCGTCGCTTTGGGCTACAAAAATAAAAAAGCACGTTGTTCGAAAACAACGTGCTTTTGATTTTGAAACAAAAACTAACTATTTGTTAGCGTTCGCCGGTTTGGCATCATTTGCCGGTTTGTTCATCGGTTTGGCATCATTCGCCGGTTTGGCATCATTCGCCGGTTTGGCATCATTCGCCGGTTTGGCATCATTTGCCGGTTTGTTCATGTTTGTATCTGCCGGTTTCGGTGTTGCCGGTGCCGAGTTGTTAGCGGCATTTGCCGGTTTATTACCTGCGTTGTTGCCGCCTTCACTCGGGCAAGCCGCACCTAATAAGCCTAATGTTAAAACTGCTGAAAGAGCAATTACTTTTTTCATTTCGATTATATTCTCCTGTCTTCTTCAAAGAATGTTATTTTTACTTTATTGTTTAACGACCGTCCTAGGGCAGTCGTTGTTCCTCAACTATTTTTTCGGAACATTGGACAATATAAAAGGCTATTTTTGTTAAGTCAACTCAAAAATCGATAAAAAAACCGATTTTGAAAAAAAAAACGCAAAAAAATTTTACATATTTCGTCTTTCAAAACCAAAATCGGCGATCCGCTTCGGTAAAATCAGCTATTGACTTTCGTGCCCTCAAACAGGTATCTTCAAATTAGCGGTTTTTCCCGAAAACCGACCCGGTTTCACCTTCCCAAAGTCTTCAAAATCTTTTTCTATTCTATGAAAAGTCCGCAAATTTCTTTGTTTTCAGGCAAAATTGTCGGTTACAGCATTATTCTGACCGTCGCATTTTCGTTTGCCGTGATCGTCGCGACGTTTTTTATTTCCAATTCCGAACTTACTTTTGAAACGAAAACGGCGATTTTTTTGGCGATCGCGATCATTTATTTACTTCTCTGCGCGGCGTTTTATTTTTGGCAAAGAGGGAAATTATCGGATTTTCAGGCGGAACAGGCGGTTTCGGCTTTTAACGAAGAAATCGAAGGCAAACTTCTCGCTTTGGAAGAAGCGAACGAATTTTTCGGCGCATCGCTCAAAACCTCCGATATGTTTCGGCTCGTCGCGAGCCGCATCAATGAGATCGTCGGTTTTACGACCTGTCTGCTTTTTTTGCGCGGCGAAGGCGATAATGTTCTGCGAATCAAATATGCCGTCGGCGAAAGCTCGCGCGAATTTATGGATTTCAAGGGCGACACCAACAAAGGTTTGGCGGTCAAAGCCTTTCTGAGCGGCAAAACGCAGGTTGATGCGGCGCTTTTGTATGAAAAAAGAGTTTTTTCGCCCGAGGTCTTAAAAGATCTTCGAGCAGCGATCGCGCTGCCGCTCATCAATCGCGGCGAAACCTTTGCGGTGATCGTTTTATACGGCAAAGCGGAAAACGGTTTCGACGAAAATTCGCAGACGCTTTTAAAAGCGGTCGGCGAGCGCGTTGCACCTTTGTTCGCCAATTCCTTTGCTTTTGAAAGAAATCTTTCCAATGCGCTGACCGATTCGCTGACGAATCTGCCGAACGAACGCGCCTTTTTTCTGATCCTGGAAAATCAGTTGGCGGAATCGCAGCGTTACCGGGAAGAACGACCGTTGACGGTGTTGGCGATGGACGTTCGCAATTTCGCGGAAATCAATCAGAAATACGGACACGCGACGGGCGATCGTTTGCTGGCGTTTTCAGCCATCCAAATAAAAAAACAACTGCGGCAGATGGACGTTCTGACGCGTTCGACGGGCGACGAGTTTCTGGCGATTCTCCCGACTGCCAGCGAAAAGGTCAGCGAAGATATTATCGAAAGAGTCAAACGCGCCCTGGTTTCGACTTCGTTTCAAGTGTCGGCGCATGAAACATTAAATCTCGAAATAAATTTTGGCGCGGCGACCTTCTGGCGCGACGGCGAAACCGCCAATCAGCTATTGAAAACCGCGCTGCTCAGAAAAAGTCAGGATAAATCCTCAGAAAAGGACAAAGTTATCTGGTTTCCGAAAGAATTCGTCAATTAGAAAGGTCAATTAGTCACCGCAAAACACAGAGGTTTCAGAGTTTTATTTTTTTAACTCTGAAACCTCTGTGTTTTGCGGCGGCTAAAAATTCGGTCATTAATTTTTGCTTAATTTCTCAAATCTAAACTAAACTTTTTAATTGCTCGCTGCGTTTAATAGATAGCAAAATTGACAGAAAAATTTAGACGATGCTTTCAGGGACAAAACTCGGACGTTACGAGATTCGCCAAAAAATCGGTGCCGGCGGAATGGGCGAGGTCTATCTTGCGCACGACGAACAGCTCGACCGCAAAGTCGCGCTGAAAGTTCTCTTGCCTGAATTTTGTTGTGACGAAGAGCGTGTTTCGCGCTTTAAGATGGAAGCAAAAGCCGCTTCCGCGCTCAATCATCCGAATATCATCACGATTTACGAAGTCGGCATCGAAGACGAACGGCTTTTCATCGCGACCGAATTTGTTGACGGCTTGACGTTGCGCGACAAGATCAACCTCGGCGAACTGTCTTATCTGGATGCGGTAAGAATAACCGAACAGGTTGCCGATGCGCTCGCCGTCGCGCACGAAGCGCATATCGTTCACCGCGACATCAAACCCGATAATATTATGATCCGCAAGGACGGAATCGTGAAAATTCTCGATTTCGGTCTGGCAAAACCGATTTTCGATCAAAACGTCGGCGCGGAAGACGAAACCGTCCGATTGGTCAAAACCCAGCCCGGAATGGTCATGGGCAGCGTTCGTTATATGTCGCCCGAACAGGCACGCGGCAAAGAAACGGACGAGCGCACCGACGTTTGGAGTCTCGGCGTCGTGCTCTATGAAACGCTGACCGGCAAAAATCCGTTCGAAGGCGAAACGGTCAGCGATTCGCTGGCGGCGGTGATTCATATCGAACCGAAACCATTGGAAGACGTTCCCGAAGAATTGCAGCGGATCATCCGCAAAGCCTTGAAGAAGAAATCGGGCGAACGCTATCAGAGCATCAAGGATTTCGCGCTTGATCTAAAGGATCTGCGCTCGGA
>CADEFG010000245.1 GCA_902826505.1 uncultured Acidobacteriota bacterium | reverse complement strand
ACTTCGTAATCTTTGGTTAAATTTTCGATTTCGATAACAGTTCCCATAATTTAATCGAGCGGCAGTTTGGTCTTTGCCGCGTCCGGTTTGACATCGCAATTTTCTTTATCGATAAGATACGGCGCATCGCTCGGGTCGACCAGATTGTTCGATCTGTCGATCCGAAAATCTTTGCCGTTCGGTAAGGTGACCGATTTGAGCAGCGGCAGAATTTCGTTCCAGTTATTCGGACAGCGATTGTTTTTTTCCTTGAAACTCAGCAGAACCGTGCGAATTGCGTCGCGTTCGTCCAAAAAATCGAGCTGCATCAGCCGAACGCGGGCGGCTTCTTTGGTTTGGCTGTCCTGCGCATCGTCGAGCATTTGCTGATACATCGCACGGGACGTTTCGCGGCTTCCGCCCTCGGTTTTCATCCGCGCCGCCATCAGTTTGAAAAAAGGCGGCGCGCCGCTGATCTTTCCGCCTTCGGAATAGACTTCGGCGGCTTTGTCAAATTTTCCGATGCGCCAGTAAATATAGCCGAGATGCTGATAAAGCCGCCACTTGTCGGGATTATTGGCAATGCCTTTTTCGGCGATCTTGATTGCCTGTTCGGCATCGATCGCCGGGAGCACGACCGCGCCGTAAGAATAAACCGTCAAAAAATGCGGGTCGAGATCGGTCGCGTTGTCGAGATACGGGTAAAGCAGGCGCGGGTTGAGCGGTTTGAGGTTTTCAAGGTTGATTTTGCCTTCGCTTTTAAGAACTTTGTCGCCGATGTATTGCAGTGACTGCATCCAATACCAATCGGCGAGCAAACCCTCGAAACCGAGCGAATAACCTTTGAGCCGCGCGCCTTGTAAAGCGAGATCTTTATCAACAAAACCTTCGGGCAAAGCGGGACGATTTTTTTCGACGAAATTGCTCAGAACAAAGATCAAGCCGAAACCGATCAGAATCGCGGCGATCGAAACAACCATTTGTTTTGAATTTTTGTTCATAAACGGCGCCGAACGTTATTTAAAGTTTCGGCGGCTGAAAATTAAAACGGTTATGATAAGCAAAATTGCGACATAAACCACGGCATAAGCCGCCGCGCCGAACAGCATTGACGAGGGCAGCGCGATGTCGTTCGCGGTTTCGGTGCGGAAGACAAAGCTGGAAAGATTCGGCAACAGATAATAGATCGCGCCGAAGATAAATTTGGCGCCGGACGAACCGAGATTTTTTGCGAGCTCGTTGAGCGACGCGCTGAAATGTCCGATGATAAAGACAAAAAACGACAAAAGCGCGGAAAGCGCCGGCGTTGAGAACGATGAAAAAAGGATCGCGACGGCGGTCAGGATCGTCAGTTCGAGAAATAAAAGAAAGATCGCGCCCCAAATTGCCAAAGCAAAATTTCCGCCGCCGACATATAGCAGCGCGAGCGAAACGCCGACGCCCATCACCAGAACATTGACCAGCAAGGTCAGACACAGACCGAAATATTTGCCCAGTATAAATTCGGCGCGACTGATCGGTTTTGAGAAAATCGCGTAAACCGTGCGTTTTTCGATCTCTTTTGACACCAGACTGACACCGACGAAGATCGAGATAAAGGCGCCGAACAAAAGCATCGCGCCGAGTCCCAGATTCACGATCGTCCGCGCTTCCTGCCCGGCGGTTAATTCACCGAGAAAGATCGCGCCTGCCGTGACCAATAGAACGAAAAGCACGAGATTATACAAAACGCGGTCGCGAACCGCCTCGCGGAAAGTGTTGCGGGCAATCGTCAGAATTCTACCGATGAATTTTGAATTAGAAGCGGCGTTTTGGGTTGCCGATTGTTCGCTCATTTTTGATTGATTTTGGAAAGAAGTTTTTAGAACCGACTCAACAAAGTCTGTCCTAAGTTTGGCTTGGATTCGGGTTGAAAGTCAAGTAACGTGCCGATCACGGTTGAGGTTATGAGTTCGCGGCGGGCGCAGTTAGAGGTTGGAATTGGCGCGGATGGGCGTTAATGGTCGAAGTTTTAATTGATGAAAGTTCTGTTAATTGCCTAAAGGCGCGGCGGTCGAGGCGGAAGTCGCATCAAAAGGCGTCGCCAAACTGGCGGAATCCCAGCCAATGAAACCTTGCTGGATCACGCAGTAGCGTTTTGTCCCGGATTGCGTTGCGCCGGTTACGCTGACCGGATTTGCCGTGAAGAAAAAGGTGGCGGGTGTGCCCGGACCGGAAAGTGAAATTGCCCCGGCAAAATTATAGCCGCTTTTGGTGCCGACTCCTAAAACCGAATCGATCAAACCGGCGGAGTTTAATGCCCCTAAGCCGACCGTATCGCCGTTCGTCGAATTTGTTCCGGCATAATTACCGGCGCCAACCGAAGTTTGATACGTTGATTGCGCTCCGTGCAGCGTGCGCAGTGAAGAAATTGCCGAGCCTTCATTGGCGGAACGACGGGCGGCAAGCAGGTTGGGAATGGCAATCACGGCAATAATACCAATGGTCAGAACCACAATTAAAAGCTCGACGAGGGAAAATCCCTGTTGATTTTTTTTGATTGTATTTCTCATCTTTATATTTTTGCTAAAAAAAAGAGAGAAACATTTCGAAATGTTTCTCTCTTTCAAATGGTTTAATTAAGTATTAATTAGTTGTTCAACGGTGAACCGCCTGACAACACACCACCAGCGTGGGTGATCGTACCAGCCGCGCCTTGATAAAGAACGCCGTCGGTCGAGATACCAAAATCACGAGTTCCGGTTTGGGTGATGCCTGTCGCGGTGACGGGAACTGCCGATGCCGCAAAAGTTGCCGGTGTGCCAGGTCCTAACGGTTGGGTCGAAACGGTAAATGTATAACCGCTTTTGGTTCCAACACCGAGAACTGAGTCAACCAAGTTACCTGCCATCAAATTCGCCAGTGTTCCGTAGTTGCCGGCACCGGTCGTAGCTTGATAGGTCATTTCTGCGCCGTGCGTGGTGCGAAGCGACGAAATGGCTGAGCCTTCGTTAGCTGAACGACGTGCGGCAAGCAGGTTGGGAATAGCAATAGCGGCGATGATACCGATGATAACAACGACGATTAAAAGTTCGATAAGCGAGAAACCTTTTTGATTTTTCATTTGTTTGTTTACAATCTCCTAGTTTTTTGTTTTAGTCTTTTACCTTTCTCAGGTCGCAGATACTTAACACAAACATCGTGCCAAAGTTTTCAGAGGCTGTAAAAAACAAATAAAGCCCCGTATTTACAAGGCTTTAAGCAAAATTATAATTTGTCTACAGGGGCTTTCGGGGAATTACAAAAGCCGTCAAATAACAGTTTTTGGTAAATGGCTGATGACATTTTTTGTCAATTGAAGTGGTGTCTCTACGGTGCTTGTTTGTTGAGCGGCGCGAAAAATTATGGCGGGCGCTCGACGGTTTAATTTGAATGGCTCTTTTTTGTGAAATCCATCGGGTTGGACAATGAAAAGCGCCGCGCCGCCAATTTATTATTCGCCCGAGCTGCGCATTTGCGCGGAAAGCGTGCGGATGCTGTGTTTGTCCAAAAGATGCCGTAGCGAACGAACCGGCATCTGCAACAGATCGGCGGCTTTCGTTTGATTTCCGCCGCTTCTTTTTAGGGCTTCGACAACGTATGTTTTTTCGAGATTATCGAGATGTGTTGTCATATTGATGCCGTTGTCGGGAAAATCAAACTCGTTTTGAATGCGGGTCGGGTTGTAATTGGTGACGTGTTCGGGAAGCCGTTCGGGCTGGATCTCGTCGCTGCGTTCGAGCGCGACGGCGCGTTCGATGGTATGTTCGAGCTCACGGACGTTGCCGTGCCACGCGTAGTTTTCTAAAAATTGCGAGGCTTTCGGCGAAATCGAAACATTTCTGCCGGTTTGCTCGCAGAATTTTTTGATAAAATGCGTGACCAATTCGGTAATGTCTTCCTTGCGCTCACGCAGCGGCGGAAGATGGATCGGAATAACCGAGATCCGGTAAAAAAGGTCTTCGCGAAAAGTTCCTTCGTCCGACATTTTCTTGAGATCGCGGTTGGTCGCGGCAATGACCCGCGCATCGACGGAAAATTCTTCGTGGGCGCCGACCGGGCGCACCTTTCGTTCCTGCAAAACGCGCAGCAGTTTGACCTGCATCGAAGGCGACATCTCGCCGATCTCGTCGAGAAAAATCGTCCCGCGATGGGCGGCTTCGAACAATCCTTTGCGGTTGGCGTTGGCGCCCGTGAACGAACCTTTGACATAGCCGAAAAGTTCCGATTCGAGCAGCGTTTCGGTAAATGCGCCGCAATTTATCGAGATAAACGGTTTTTCGGCGCGCTGTGAAAGATCGTGGATCGCCCGCGCGACGAGTTCTTTACCGGTGCCCGATTCACCCGTCACCAAAACGGTTGACTGGACTTCGGCGACGGTTTCGATCATTTGATAAACCGCCTGCATTTTATCGGAATGACCGATGATGTTTTTGATGCTGCCGCGTTCGCGCTGGGCGAGCTTAAAGGCTTTGTTTTCGGCGATCAGCTCCTGTTTTTGGAGCGCCTTTTTGACGATCAGTTTCAGTTCTTCGACATCGAACGGTTTTTGAATAAAATCGTCCGCCCCGAGCTTAAAGGCTTCACGCGCCGTGTCAACCGTCGCAAATGCGGTCATCAACACGAAACCGACATCGGGCAAACCTAATTCGCGCACGGCGTTCAAGAGTTCGATGCCGTCCATATCGGGCATTTTAACGTCGGAAATAATCACCTCGGCGGGTTCGTCCTGAAGCATCAAAAGAGCTTCGCGCCCGTTGATCGCCGTTCTGATATTATGTCCGTCGCCTTCAAAAACAAGGCTTAAAAGCTGTCTATAACTTTGTTCGTCGTCAACGATTAATAAATTTGACATTGGAAAAATCGGTCTGTGTTTGAAATAAAGCAGGGCTTGGAAACGATTGGGTGGCGGAAAAATTTCCGCCTTCTCTATTTTGACAGATAAGCGGCATAATATTCAAGGGGAAAATTTAACAACCTGCGTGCCGTATTTGTTGAATCATTCTTTGACTCTTAAAAAACTCTCAAGCCGCGAAGATTTGAATTCGCTTTCGCCCTTTTCCTCGTCCTGATGGGTTTTTTTATCAAATTCCGTCGGAAGCTCGATGGTGATGGTCGAGCCTTCGTTTTCACGGCTGCGGACGTTGATCGTGCCGTTGTGGTCACGGATAATTTGATAAACGATCGAGAGTCCGAGACCGGTGCCGCCGGTTGTCGAATTTGAAAACGGTTCAAAAAGCCGTTCGACCTGTTCGGGCGACATTCCGACGCCGGTATCGGAAAAGATGATGCGGACGCGGTTGAAAGCGATTTTTTCGGTTTCGACCTGCAAAGTTCCGCCGTCGGGCATCGCAAACAGCGCATTTCGCGCCAAGTTCCAAAAAATCTGTTTAAGCTGGGTCGGATCGGCGGCGAGCATCACGGGTTGATGCGGCACGACGGTTTCGAGTTTGTGATGTTCTTTGACGTCCGGGCTGTGTTTGAGCAACATAACCGTGTCGCTGATCGCTTCGCGGACGTCGATTTCCGAAAAGTTACTGACGCGCGGGCGGGCGTAGGTCAAAAAATTCGTGATGATCTTGTTCAAACGGTCTGATTCGCGCAGGATTATTTCCATCAAACTGGCTTGCGAGGTGCCGGGCTGGGTTTGCGATTCGAGCACCTGAATCGCGCCGCGCATCGCGCCCAGCGGATTGCGGATCTCATGCGCCAGTCCGGCAGCGACGCGCCCGACGGCGGCGAGCCGGTCTTTGCGGCGGACGCTTTCTTCCATCGAACGGATTTCGGTCAAATCCTGAAATGTGATGATCAAACCCGTCGTTTCGCCCTCTTCCGAAAAAAGCGGCGAAATTCCGTAACCGACGCGGACGGCAAAGCCTTCGGGCGTGATCAGATCCGCTTCAAAACGCGGCGGTTGGTCGCCGGATTCAGTAGTTTCGATCGCCAGTGCCATCGAATGTTCGATGTTGCCGAAAAGCGTCGCGATCGATTTGCCGATCATTTCATCGGATTTGTAGCCCGTTATTTCGGCGGCGGCGGCATTGAAAGTAAAAATATTTCCTTCGAGATCGGTCGTAATCAGTCCCGAACGGATCGATTCGATGATTCTTTCGTGCAGCAGACGCAGACTGGCGAGCGTTTTCGCGGTTTGTTTTAAGACTTCGCCCGAAGCATGACGATCGGAAAGCCGTGCCGCCAGCAAACCGACGGCTAAAAACGCGGCGGCATTGAAGCCGATAATTTGGACGATTTTTCCGGCAGAAGGCGTTACGCCAAACGATTGAAGCGTTTCGGTGGCGACCGCAATCGATAAGATCGTAAAGAGAAAAACGCAAACCGAAGCCGTTAAAATCGTTTCACGCGCCGTCAAAAACACGCTTGCAATGCTAATCAGCAATATGTAAAGTGTAATATACGGTGAAGTTAAGTCGCCTGTTCGCCAGACCAGCCAGGTGATCAAGAGCGAATCAAAGAAAAATTGGATGCGTACCTGCAATCCATAATTCCGGTTTAACCGGAGGATGAAAAAGTAAGCGATGGTCAGACCGACGCAGATGATGAAAACAAAAAACAATCCGCGCGGAAAATCGTCGAGCGAAAGTTTCAGCCGTCCGCTGTTCCAAACCCAGCTGGCGACCAGTATCAAAAAAATGACCAGCAATCTGCCGATGATCAGGCTTTGAATTTTTTGTGTCAATTTTGAATCGATCTGCAATTTTTTGGCGTCTGTAGTGAACATAAGCAAATGGAAAATGACCGTTGTTGGGCGCGTCGCGTGCGGCATTGCTAAAGTAACATTAAACGGTCGGTTATTTCCAGTAAAAACGGGCAACAGTTTGAACATTTCCGCCGAAAACGTTAATAACGATTTTTTTTGTTCACCGGAAAATCCAGACAGAGAATTTTTTCTGCGAAAATGATTTCGGCAGAACCGGCGGCGAAATCATTTCACAACTAAATCGGAAAAATACTAATCAAAGCAATTTATGCCCCTAGCCCTTGAGAAAAAATTACCCTTGATTTTGTTGCTTGCCTTTTTGATGTTGGCGGCAATCGGCTTTTTCGCGTATCAAAGCACGAACTCGCTCCAAAGATCGGTTTACTGGCAAAAACATACGCTCAACGTTTTGATCAAACTTGACGATGCGCTCGTTTCGGCAGTCGATGTTGAAACCGGCGGGCGCGGTTTTGTGATCAGCGGCACGGACAATTTTCTCGAACCATTCAAAAGCGGCAAGCAAAATGCCCAAAC
>CADEFG010000244.1 GCA_902826505.1 uncultured Acidobacteriota bacterium | reverse complement strand
CGAACGGGCAATTATCTATTTCGCACCAAACCGACCAAAGAACAAAAAAAACGACTCTTGCCGAATCCGCAGGATTTGAGAAAATACGAACGATTTCTTGAACAGCCGCGCACGGGAATTTTTCGTTTGATGCCCGATCTCGGTTGTACCGAAAATATAAATATCATCAGAGCCGACGAGGTTTGCCTGAATTTTGTTCCCGAAAGTTCTTACTATTCTTTTCGTGAAAAAGAACATACGATCGAGGTTTTAGCCGATATTCGGCTGCGCGACGGCTATTTGATCAGCGACGGCATACTTTCGCAGGGAATTCTCGTTCATCTGGGCGAGATCGAGCTTGAGAAGATCGCCCGGCAAAGCGAAGGTTTGGAATTTCTCGCGAGCTTTGCGCCCCAACAGCAGGGAATCGAAGCACAAAAGCAATATTTTCAATTGATGAGAGGCGTGAAGGTCGGCAATTACGTGTATAAAAAAGCCCTGCTGATGATAGAAAATGCGACCTATGCTTTGCGCGTCGTTGCTTATCGAGGCAGTGCTTTCCGGGTTTTTCGCGGCTTTCGGTTCGATTTGCTCGACGGCGATAAAAGAATTGATCTGACACTCGCTTTTCGCGTCATCCGGCAGGAATCGGACGGCGGCATCACTTTGCTTTGGAAGGAAATCGAACGTCGTGAAGCGCCGCGCATTATCTTTCAGAAACGTGGTAAAAAATAGTAAAGTGTTAGATATGAAAAACAAGATCGCGGTCGTTACGGGTGCCAGCAAAGGAATCGGATATGCGATTGCCGAAAAATTATTGGAATCGGGCGTCAAGGTTTTTATCTGCGCGCGCAACAAGCCCGAGCTGCGGCACGCGCTTGAAAGACTTGCGGCTTCCGGGAGAGTCGAGGGCGAAATTTGCGATGTGCGGAGCGAAGAACAGGTGCGCGTGATGCTCGAAGAAGCGGCGCGGGTTTTCGGCGGCATCGATATTTTGGTCAATAACGCCGGCATCGGGATCATGGACAAAACCGTCGAGGAGCTGTCGGGCGACGAATTTCGCCAAACGCTCGAAACAAATCTGTTCGGCGTTTTTTACGCCTGTCATTATGCCGTCCCGATGATGCGCGCGCGCGGCGGCGGTTATATTATCAATATTTCGAGTTTAGCCGGTCAGAACGCGCATCCGCGAATGGCGGCTTACAACGCTTCGAAATTCGGTCTCAACGGATTTTCCGAAGCCTTGCTGCAGGAAGTCCGGCAGGACAATATCAAGCTCAGCTATATTTGCCCGGGTTCGGTCAATACTTTTTTCGGCGGCGACACGCCGAGCAAGGATCATGCGTGGCAGCTTCAACCCGAAGACATCGCCGAGGTCGTTTGCGATTTGCTCAAGATGAACGAACGCGCCCTGCCGAGCAAAGTCGAAATCCGTCCGAGCAAACCACCAAAAAAATAGGAAAAAGATCTATTATGAAAATCTTGACAAGAGTTGTTTTTGCCTTTGCTTTGGGGATATTTGTTCAATTCAGTTATGCCCAAGAACCCGTTAAAGCACATAATACAGAAAGTTTGAAAAAGGAAGCCTTTAACCTTTATCAGCAAAGAAAATATGACGAAGCCCTAAAACTGGCGCAAAGAATCCTTCAAATCAAAGAAAAGGAATTTGGTTCACAGCACCTCGAATATGCCAGTGCGCTGGCTGATCTGGCAACGATCGAACTAGCCAGCGGAAAAATGAAAAGCGGGGAAAAGACAATGCGACAAGCGATTTCAATTTACGAGTCAAAAACAGACTTGACTAAAGAGAAAGCGCTGGAACTGGCGGAAATCTTTGAATTAATAGGTTTTATGAAATATAGGAACGAGAAGCCGAAAGATGCGGTTGCTGAATATCGCCATGCACTCGAACTTAAAGAAAAATATACCGGAACGGAATCGATCGAGACTTCCAACACACTTTGGCATCTCGGAAATATGTATTTGGCGGCAGGCGATTATCAAAGTTCGTTTGTATTTTATGAACGGGTCGTAAAGATTCGCAGTAATGAAATGGCATCGTTCGGTTTTGACGAAGTTAATGATGCCGTCAAACGTTATGAATGCGTTGCCGGTAAATCAAAAAACCAACCGCAGGCAAGCGCCCTGATCAGACTGACGGAAGAAAAAATAGATAAATTTTTTGGTCAAAATGTGAAGCATGGCGGAATCCTTAATGGAATAGCGATTAATTTGGTGAAACCGCCCAATCGATCGTACGGGAAATCCGCGAAACCCTGGGGAACAGTTGAAGTGCAGATCACAATCGAGGAAACCGGACGGGTAATCTTTGCGTGTGCTCGAAGCGGATATGAGCCTTTTTACCTGGCTTCTGAAGAAGCGGCACTCAAATCAACATTTTCGCCGACCTGGGTTGATGGAAAACGTGTTAAAGTTAGCGGAATCATTATTTATAACTTTGCTCCCTAGGCTGTTTTTTACCAAAATTTAAGCTGCGACCCCCCTTAGAAATCGAAGGTTGTTCAAGTAAACCACCAAAAAAAAGCAATTAGAGGTTTTATGAAGAAATTAAGTATATTTTTGATCCTGCTCTGCGGGATCGGGTTTGTCCATGCGCAAACTACTCAAGACGATGAAGCAAACCGTTTGAGCGCCGAGTCGGTCAAACTTTTCAACGAAAAAAAATACAAAGAAGCCCAGCCGCTCGCTGAAAAAGCCGTTCGTCTGCGTGAACAGGAATTTGGCGCGAACGATTTTAAGACCGCCGAAGCCCTGCGAAATCTGGGCTTTATCCAGGTTGGCAACGAAGACAAAAAAGAAGCCGAAAAAACTTTGGAGAAAGCGATCGGAATTTATGAAAGAAAAACCGATCTAAGCCCGGATTCGCAATCTCAACTGGCGCAAATGTTGGAAACCGTCGCTTTCATTAAGTTTGAAAACCGCAAAATCGAAAGGGCGATCGAGCTTTATCAAAAGGCGTCCGAGCTGCGTGAAAAGGCGCATGGAAAAGATGCTTTGGAAAACGTCAATTCGCTGTTGTCGCTGGCAACGATCTATCACTTTCAAAAAGATTATAAAAACGCCGAAAAAATGTATCGCCGCGTTTTAGAGATCAGAGCCAAAAAACTTGCCCGCAGCGATTGGAACCGGCAGGACGCCGAAAATCGTTTTCAATGCGTGGCGGTCAGAAACGATCACGCCGATGAGGCGAAGAACTTTATTAAATCACTGGAAGCCGGCAATCTCAGCAATGCACCGGATCAAGCGAAATTAGGTCCCCAATTGGTTCGCGGCGGAGTCGTCAACGGCAAAGCGACCTATCTTGCCAAACCGCCGTATCCGTCGGAAGCGCGAAGTTCGCGGGCAAGCGGAGCGGTCAATGTTCAGATCACGATCGACGAACAAGGCAAAGTGATTTTTGCCTGCGCGATGAGCGGCAACAAACTTTTATTTGATGCTTCGGAAAGCGCCGCCTATCAATCGACCTTTAGTCCGACGATGCTTTCAGGCAAGCCCGTCAAGGTGATGGGCGTGGTGATTTATAATTTTGTGCCTTAGAAATTTGAAAGTCCTTTGATCTTTTCGATCAGCAGCGAATCGTCGAACGGTTTTGTCATATATTCGGAAACACCCAATTCGACGGCTTTTTGCTGATGTTTTTCGCTTGCCCGCGAAGTGATCATAATGACCGGAACCTGTTGTAAGGTTTCGTGATTTTTTATCGAAGCCAGCAGCTCGTAGCCGTCCATGCGCGGCATTTCCACGTCGGTCAGCACGACATCGGGCAGGTTTTCGGCGGCTTGCAGCGTTTCCAGTGCTTCGAGCCCGTCTTTTGCCAGGACAACTTGCCAACCGGCATTTTTGATGAGCTTCGAAGTGATATGGCGAACGCTCGGACTGTCGTCAACGATCATCACGTTGATCACACGCGGCTGTTGAATCGCCGGCGGCGGCGCTTCCTGCGGTTCGGGTTCTAAACCTTGATTTTCAATGGTTTCCGGGCTTGGGATTTGAGATTTGGCGTTTGAAACCTGATTTTTGAGCAGATGGATCAAATCCAGCACCGGCACGACGTTGCCGTCGCCGAGAATCGTTGCGCCGAGCAGATTCGGATAATTTTCAAGCGGCGCGGCGAGCGGTTTGATGACGATCTCTTCCGCCCGGACAATTTCGTCAACGATCAACGCGCCCGGAGTTTCCAATGTTTCGAGCAAAAGCAACGGAATAAGTTCCTTTTTCGAACTCGCGGGCGGCAAACCGAGGAGCGTTCCGAGATTGGAAACCGTATAATCCGCGCCGTCAATCGGGAGTGTGTTCTGACCGCTGAATTTGGCAAATTTCGCGACCGAAATTTCGCTGACTTTTTTGACGAGCTTGAGCGGAAAGGCAAAGGTTTGTCCGTTTACCTTGACCAGCAGTCCGCGGGTGATTGCGAGCGCCATCGGCATCCGAATCGTAAAGGATGCGCCTTTTTGCGGTTCGGAGGCGATCGAGATCGTGCCTTGCCCGCGCAAAACGCTCGTCTTGATAATATTCATCCCGACGCCGCGTCCGGCTGTTTGGCTGACCGATTCGGCGGTGGTCAAACCGGGCAGAAATCCGAGCGAAAACGCCTCTTCGTCGCTCATTTGTTTCGCTTCATCCGGCGTAATAAAACCGTTTCTGACCGCTTTTTCACGCAGCGCGACGGCGGAAATTCCGCGCCCGTCGTCCGTGATATTTAAGATAATATGCGTTCCTTCGCTGTGCAGCCGGAGAAAGATCTTGCCCTTTTCGGGTTTTCCCAAAAGCCGCCGCGTATCGGGCGATTCGATGCCGTGCGCGACGGCGTTGCGAAGAAGATGCAGAAGCGGTTCGACCAGCAAATCGAGAATTTGCGTGTCAACTTCGGTTTGCTCGCCTTCGATAAAGAGCTCGGCTTGTTTGCCTTCTTCTTCGCAGGTGACGCGGACGGTGCGCTGCAAACGCGCCGAAAGCGAGCCGAATTTGACCATTCTGAGCCGCAGCAGTTTGTCGTGCATTTCTTCGATCAAATGACTTTGATTGCCGAAAAGCAGTTCGAGATTACTGCGGAGTTTATCAAGTTCGGTATTGATCGCGGAAGTATCGCCTGCCGTTTCGAGCAGTTCGCGGGTCGTTTGATGAAACTCGGTGTAGAGATCAAGCTCGAGCGCGTCGAAATTGAGTGAAGGATGCTGCGGGACGAGTGCCGCGTTGGAATGACGCGGCGTCTGAAATTGGGAGCCCGGAACTTGCAGCATTCCGGCTTCAAAGTCGGTTTCGAGTTTGCCGGTCGAACGCATCAAACGATTATTGGTGTGGTGCAGATCGTTGAGTTGGCGTTCAAATTCCGCCAGACGCTGTTCAAAAACCGAGCGGCTGATGACCAGATCGCCGACGAGGCGAACCAATTCGTCGAGTTTTTCGAGCGACACGCGGACGATCGATTTGGAATTGGCGGCGGGCTGATTTTCCATCGCCGATTGTTCGTAAACGGACTCGGCTTTGGCTGCTTGGACGGGTTCGGGAATTTTGACGATTTCTTTTGAGAAGGTTCCGTTTTCAAACGAATACAGAGTTTCGTCGAAATTATGATACAAAAGCTCGATTTTCTTTGTCAGCTGGGCAGAGTTTTCGCCGCTCGCGATCGCGCTCAGACAATCGGTCGATGACTGGAGCAGTTCGAGAATTTTTTGATTGCCGTCAATTTGTTTTTCCGCCAGATAATCGAGCAGGTCTTCGACGCGGTGGGCGAGTTTGGAAAGCTGTTTGAGTCCGACAATTCCGGCGGAACCTTTTAAGGTATGCGCGTTGCGGCGGATTTCCAGAAGCGATTCGCGGTCGTCCGGCGTCGACTTTAAAACTTCGAGCTGCGAATTGATGTTCCGCAGAAGATCGTCGGCTTCCATCGCGAAAATTTCGAGCATTTCCTGGTCGATCTCAAAACCTTCGAGTTCGTTTTCATCCGCCGATTCTTCGTTTCCGAACGAAAAATCCGCTGAATTTTTTTCAGCCGAATCGAAACCGAGATCGATAAACGATTGATCGACAAAGCCCTCGAGATTGATCGAGAAATCTTCGCCGCTAAATTGCAGCTTGGCAAGCAAGGCTTCGAGCTGGGCAATATTGTCAAGCAGATTGCGGCTTTGTTCGGCGGAAAGCGATTGGGTCGTGCCGATAATGTTTTTGAGTTCTTTTTCGAGTTTTTCGCCGTAGCTGCTGATTTCGTCAAAACCGACTCTGATCGCGGCTTGTTTGATTGCCTGCGTGTAATGCAGAGAAGTTTCGAGTTCGCCGCCCGAATTTCCTTCCTGACTGCAGACCAGAATACCGGTGCGGATCATCGGCAGATAAATTTCGGCTTCTTTGATAAAATTTTGTAGAATTTCGCTTTCCATATATGGCAGTTTTAATTTACAAACAAACTTGAATCGGTTTGTGAAACACGGCGTGAATTACGATCTTCGGGCAGTTTGAACGGCGCGACCGAACCGCGCAGTTCATCCGAAAGTTCAACCAGCATTTTAACAGATTCGGCGGCGCGTTTCGCCCCCGTTTGGACGAGTTCCGTCACTTTCGAAATATTTCCCATCGCTTTGGAAATATCGTCGGAACTGACGGCTTGACGTTTCGCCGATTCGGAGATCGATTGAATAAGTTCGGCAAGCCGCGTCGAAACTAATTCGATCTCGACCAGCGTTTGTCCGGCTTTATCCGCCAGGGTCGAGCCGATGACGACCTCGTGGATCGTTTCCTCCATTGAAGCGACGACGTCTTTTGTTTCCGATTGAATGGTCTGCGTGAGCGATCCAATCTGCTGCGTCAGCCGGTTCGAACGCTCGGCAAGGCGTTCGACTTCCTCGGCGACGAGCGCGAAACCTTTGCCGGCTTCACCGGCGGCGGAAGCCTGTAAACTCGCGTTCAGCGCCAGTAAGCCCGTGCGGTCCGAAAGATCGTCGATCAGATTGACGATCTGCGAAATTTCCTGCGAACGCTCGCCGAGCTTTTTGATGCGTTTGGCGGTTTCCTGCACCTGTTTGCGAATCGAGATCATCGCGTTGATATTGTCCTGCACGGCTTTCGTGCCGTACCGGGCATTGCCCAGACTGTCGGCAGCGACCTGCGCCGAGAGCGCGGCGTTTTCCGAAACTTCCTGAATCTGGAGCGCCATATTCGAGATCGCCGACGTGGTGCGCGAAATCTGCGAAGCCTGCGCTTCGCTGCCGCGTTCGAGCTGTTCGGTCGTGTCGTTGATCGCGTTGGCGGAGGTCGAAAC
>CADEFG010000243.1 GCA_902826505.1 uncultured Acidobacteriota bacterium | reverse complement strand
AGGTTTGAAATTTCGCGGTCATTTTCAGCATCCGGTCGGAATGGCAGTCCACGAGGTCGGCAGAGTGCGCGTCGTCAAACTCCGGCCGGGAATGGTTTTCACGATCGATCCGATGATCTGGATTCCCGAAGAAAAACTGTATGTGCGGATGGAAGATGTCGCGGTCGTGACTTCTGACGGGGTTGAAAATTTGAGCGCCTTCGTGCCGTCAAATCTTGATGAGATCGAACGGATCGTCGCCGAAAAAGGACTCGTTCAAATGCGCCCGCCAACAACGTTGCCGTTAAAATAAAATCAATGGTTCAAGGCGATCGGACGGCGGAAAAAAAGGCGTGAAACCGTTAAGTTTCACGCCTTTTTCCTTGTTGGGAGAATATTAAAATTAGTAGCGGCGAACTTTGCGATAGACTCTGCGCTTTTTGTTGAGTTTGTATGTATAAAGAGCCGAACTTCCCAACCCGACGCCGCCGCCGATCAAAGCGCCTTTTTTGCCGCCGAGCAGCCCGCCGATCAGCGCGCCGCCACCGGTTCCGAGCGCCATATTGATTCTGTTTCGATGACGCCGGTAATAACTCGGTTTTCTAACCCGCACCCAACGGACACGCCCGTTGCGGTCAACGACCTTGCGAACGTATTGCTTTTGGGCGGCGACCGAAACCGGTGTGGCGGCAATGAATAATCCCATCACAAAAGTTCCAATAAGAAATGCCAAAATATATTTTTTCATTTTTCCAAATTCTCCCTTAAATATTTTGCAAAAATAATTTTTTGCTTTAATAAAACAATATACAGCAATTGTTAAGCCAAGAGTATTTTAGTTGCCAAATCATTATTATTGTATGTCTTTGATACAAAAACTGAATCATTTTTGTGCGGATGGCGGCTTTACACAAAAAGTCGGCGCAGCACCGACGTTAATCGATAATGGGTAATCGGAAATCGAATTAAACCTTAAATCGTGAACCGAACAGGGATTTACTTGACGATTGACGATTTTCAATTCTCGATTCCCGCGCGGTGTGACGTTTTTATGCAAAGCCGCAGATGGCAAAAGTTAAAAAGGAAAAATCGTCGGTGATCGGTTGACTGAATTTTGCTTTTACCGATTTATAAAAATTTATTTGCCCGGCAACCGCTTTACAAAGTAAACTAAACACACTTTATTCAAAATAATCTGGAGAAATTTTATGAAACAGTTTTTATCTGCCTTAGTTGCAGCCTCTATTTTATTGACGTTTTCGGGTTTTACAATAAACGGGCAAAAGCTTGATGACGAAGCGGAACTGATCGCCAAAGCGAAAAAGATTCACGCCGCAGTGATTACGCTCGATACGCATAACGACATCAACCCGGCAAACTTTACCGAAGCGGTCAATTACACGCAAAATCTGGCGACGCAGGTCAATCTGCCGAAGATGAAACAGGGCGGGCTCGACGTTTCGTGGATGATCGTTTACACCGGACAGGGCGAACTGACCGAGGAAGGTTACAAAAAAGCCTATCAGAACGCGATCGACAAATTCGAAGCGATCGAGCGTTTGACCAAAAAGCTGGCGCCTGACCAGATCGAGCTTGCCCTGACTTCAAAAGATGTCCGGCGAATCAATAAAGCGGGCAAAATGGTCGCGATGATCGGCGTTGAAAATGCCTATCCGATCGGCACGGATTTGAGCCGGATCAAGGATTTTGCGGCGCGCGGCGCGCGTTATATGTCGCTCGCGCATAACGGGCACAGCCAGCTTGCCGATTCGAATACCGGCGAACGCGACAATGTTTGGCTCAATAACGGTTTGAGCGAGCTCGGCAAAAAAGCCGTTTATGAGATGAACAAATGGGGCATCATGATCGATCTTTCGCATCCCTCGAAACAGGCGAATATTCAAGCGATCGAGCTGTCGAAAGCGCCGGTCATCGCTTCGCATTCGGGCGCGCGGGCGCTTTGCGATGTGAGCCGCAATCTCGATGACGAACAACTCGAATTGATCAGGAAAAACGGCGGCGTTGTTCAGGCGGTCGCCTTTCGCAGTTATGTCAATAAGGAAAAAAGCGAGCTTCGCTCGAAAATGTCGGCTGAGATAATGAAGGAATTTGCCTCGAAAGAAGGTTTCAAAACGATCGAACGCGCCGAAGTTTTGAAATTGCCTGAAAATGAGCGGACCGAATATTTTACAAAACTGACCGCGCTGCGCACCAAAGCAAGACCTTTTATCAATGAGCGTTTAAAAGATCAGGCGCCCGATGTCAACGTTAAGGATTTTGTCAATCACATCGATTATCTCGTCAAAAAGATCGGGATCGATCACGTCGGGATCAGCTCGGATTTCGACGGCGGCGGCGGTGTCGAAGACTGGGACGACGCGTCGGAAACCTTTAACGTGACGCTCGAACTCGTCCGGCGCGGTTATACCAAAAAACAGATCGAAAAACTCTGGAGCGGCAATCTTCTGCGCGTTCTGGACGAAGTGCAAAAGGTCGCCAAACAAATGCAAAAGCAAGGCTGATTTGCCAACGCTTTTCGAGAATCCAAAATGCCGGTTCGGCACTGTTTTAAGCGGCGATTTGTTTGGACACGGGTTTGCAAGTAAGATACGGAAACTTAGTTCCGGTAAACATTTTTAAATTTATGACGAATATCAAAACGACGGTCGATGAATGGGAAGTTCGCGATCTGGAGGATAACACGACGCTGAAAATTTTCGTCGAGCACTGCACCGAACTGGGCAATCAATCAAAACCCGGAATCCAAGTTTGGTACACGGTCGGCGGCGGAACTTCGATCGTTTGCTACGAACCGCTGATCGTTGAAAGATGGGCTTATCAGGCAAAGAAAAATCAAACCGACGCGCTTTTGCTCGAAGATAAATCCTGGATCGCCCGAACCGATACTTTTGTCAAATTTTATTTGGTCACCGGCGATGTCCTGAAAGCGCGGATCGAACTCAAAGTGATGAGTTCCGACGAAACGATCAACAAAGAATACGATTTGCCATTTACGGTTTGATCTTATCGGCTGGGAAAAAGGCAATCGCGATTTGACGCGGTTTAGAACGAACGATTGAGTTGCGGAAAAAAATAAAATTCCGCCTATAAAAATTTAAGTTATTCACGCCTTTTGTAGTAAGATTTTCAGACCATCAGGAGTCGGGAAAATGGAGAAGCGATTACCGTTGCCCGTTGGAACAGTTTTGCAGGGACGTTACCGCATCATGCGTCAACTCGGTCACGGCGGTTTCGGGGCGGTTTATGAAGCTGTTGACGACGAGATAAATCTATCGTTTGCGCTCAAGGAAACGTTTTACGCCGCCGATGAGGAACTGCGCCAAGCCTTCAAGCGGGAGGCGCGAATGTTGGCGAGGCTTTCGCACGACGCTTTTCCGCGTGTGACGCATTATTTCACCGAGAGCGACGGCTGTTTTCTGGTGATGGAATTGATCCATGGTGACGATCTGGACAAATTGCTCGCCCGGCGCGGCGCATCGTTTGAACAGGATCAGGTTTTAAGCTGGGCAGACCAAATCCTCGATGCGCTCGAAGACCTGCACGAAAAAGGGATTATCCACCGCGACATCAAAGCTTCGAACCAGAAATTAACGCCGAAAGGCAAAATCAAACTGCTCGATATCGGGATCGCCAAAGGCACGCTTGAAGGCGAAACGACGATTCTGACGACGGTTGGAAGTTTCGCGGCGGCAACCCTGCAATACGCGCCGCTTGAACAGGTTTTAAAAGCCTCGCAGCAATATCAAATAATGCTGTCGGTGGTCTCGCCCGAAAAAGTGATGGAGATCATGAAGCGCGGAACCGATGCGGCGAGCGATCTCTATGCGCTTTCCGCGACGCTTTATCAACTTTTGACAAAAACTTTGCCGGCAGATGCGCCGACGCGGGCGCTCGCAATCTGGTCGGGACAGAGTGATCGTCTGATTCCGGCAAACGAACTCAATCCGCAAGTTTCACGAGCGGTTTCCGATGTCTTGCAAAAGGCTTTGGAAATTGACCGCACGAACCGTCTTTCAACCGCATTGGAAATGCGTCGAATGCTTCGCGAAGCAAAAAAAATCGGCGTGCCGGCGAATATTGCGCCGCCTGATACCGTGAAAATTACGGAAAATCCTGTCAAACCCGAAACGATTCAAACCTCGCCGCCGCATAATTTCGCAACGGAAAAGCCGGTTTTGAAAACCGATTGGGCGGCGCTCGGCGAATTGCCGAAATCCGCAGGTAAATCAAAGAACTCTTTCGGTTTGCTGGCGGCAATCATCGGGTTGCCGTTGCTGATTTTGTTATTCGGAACAATTGGCGTGACACTTTATTTTAATTTGCCCTCAAAAATTTTAAATAACTCAAATAATCCGAAGGTTGAATCCAAATATGAATTTATGCAAACACTGATCGGGCATCAGAGCGGCGTTTTTGCGCTAAACTATTCGGCGGACGGCAAGGCGTTGGCAAGCTCGGGCGCACCGGATGACGCACTTTTGATCTGGGACACTTCAACCAATTCGCTCCGCCAGACAATTGAAAAGTCAAATTCGCCCGCCTTTTCACCCGACGGAAAATATCTCGCGTATTCGCCCGCCTATATGAGCGGAAAAAGTCTCGCGCTCAGACAAATATCGAACAATAATATTGTCGAGATCATCCCTGCCGCCGATAATTATTTTGCATCGATCAGATTTTCGCCGGACGGAAATTATATTTACTATGTGCGGATCAACGAAACAAGCGATAATTATATACCTTTTAAGGTACCGGTGCTGGGCGGCGCACCGACCAAACTTTTTGATAATAAATCGGGCGCAGTTTTTTCGCCCGACGGTAAAACCATTGCCCTGACGGAAAAAAACGAGGCGGATAAAATCTATATTTACGAAACGACAGCCGGTTCGCTGAAACAAATTCTCAGGGAACATTCGGGGACGATAGATTCGATCACTTTTTCCCCTGACGGGAAAACGATCGCGTGCGGCGAAAGTGCTGACATCAATGTCTGGGAACTTAATGACCTCAATCCTAAACAACTGCTCAATTTTTATTTGTTCTTTCAGGATTATTCGGCTGAAATGTTTAAATCGCCGAAACGGACGCTGAAAGGGCATGAAAACTCGGTAACGAAAATTGCTTTTTCACCCGACGGCAAACTGCTTGCCAGTGGAAGTTTCGATAAAACCATCAAAATCTGGGACGCGGCAACCGGAAATCTCCGGCAAACCTTGACCGGGCACACCGATGTTGTTCGGTCAATCGTTTTTTCGCCCGATGGCAAAACCATCGCCAGCGGCAGCGCCGACAAAACCGTCAAACTGTGGCGCGTGAAATAGCGGTTTGGCTGACCGTCTTGGATCTTTGCGGATGAGTAATTTTCCTAAAAATATGCCTGTTGAGCTCTCAAAGCTTCTAATTGAAATGGCGGCTGACTTTCCGTCCATTCTCAAAGAAAATCTCGTCGGCATCTATCTGTGGGGTTCGCTGACCTACGCGGCATTTGATGAAAGTGTGAGCGATGCCGATCTGATTGTCGTCATTCGCAAAGACATAAACGACAGGGAATTTTCAGTTCTCGAAGATTGGTTTGCCCGGCAATTAAAGAAAAATGCGTGGACCGAAAAACTCGATCTGCGATTTGTGATCGATCAAGAGTTTCTCGACAAAAATTCCAAATGCTGTTCGTATCATTTCGGCAAACTGACGCGCCACGGTTCGGACGGCAATCCGATAATTTGGGTTAATATCGGGCAAAGCGGCGTTACTTTGTGGGGCATTCCGGCAGCGGAAATTGCGCCGGAAGTCGCGCCTGAAACTTTAAACGACGCGCTGCGGCTCGAACTCGAATATTTAAAAGAAGACCTCGCGGCAAATGCGGGCGACAACTCCGATTTGGCATTTTTTCATAATTCGTATGCCGTTCTGACGGCTTGCCGGATTTTTTACACGGCGCACAAACGGGAACTGGTTTCAAAAGAAATCGCCAAGGCTTGGACGCTCGAAAAGGTCGCCGCGAAATGGCAGGAAATTATCACAATTGCAAGCCGTAATCGTCTGGCAGGCAAATGCATGAAAACCGCCGAACTCGAAACCGACGCGCTGGATTTTGTTCGTTTTATCGAAAAACGGGTGAAAGGATTATTGCCGGGCAACACAAGTTAGAAATTTGATTTTTTTTATCCAAAATAACCGGTAATTTATGAATTTATAAAACGTCAATCATTAACAGTAATTCCCCGGTGCCGGTTCAGGATAAATTCTTAAAACCAAATTGCGGGACTCGGCGGGCATTAATCGCAAACAATTATTTAAAATGACAAAAAAAGAAAAAATTTTTTCGAAACCGCCTACCGGAAACCTTCGATCGATAGAATTTCAACACTATCTGAAAAATTCGGTTTTAAAGTTCTGAGAACTGCGTCCTTTTCGTCAGACAAGCGGAAATTGGTTAAAAAATCAACGAAATCGCGTTCATTTAGCGGTTTTGCAAAAAAATAACCCTGTCCGAATTCGCAGCCCATTTTTTGCAGCATTTCACTTTGCTCGGATTTCTCGATTCCTTCGGCAATTGTTTTCATCCGCAATGAATCGCTCATAACGATAATCGCTTGAGCCAGCGCAGCATCTTTGCTCGTTTTATCGATTTTATTGACAAAAGCCCGGTCAATTTTGATAATGTCGATCGGAAAACGGTTCAGGTAACTGAGGGATGAATAGCCCGTCCCAAAATCGTCGATAGCCAGCCGCACGCCGAGTTTTTTGAGTTGATGTAGTTTATCGATCATCGTCTCGTTATTTTGCATGAGCGTGCTTTCGGTGATTTCCAAAACTAAAAGTTCAGGCGCCAAACCTGAATCGGCGAGTGCTTCTGAAACCATTTCAACTATTTGAGGATGTTGAAATTGACGTCCCGAAAGATTAACCGTAATTGACAATGATTCTTTTTCGGGAACTTTGTTTTGCCAGTCACGCGCACGGACGCAGGCGTTTTGTAATATCCAACGACCAAGCGGTATTATCAAACCGGTTTCTTCGGCAATCGGGATAAAATCAAGCGGCAAAACCAGCCCTCGAATCGGATGATTCCACCGCACAAGCGCTTCCATCCCATTAATCTGCCCTGATTTAAACTCGATGATCGGCTGGTAGAACAACATAAATTCTTCATTTTCAATTCCACGTCGCAAATCGGCTTCCAGCTCCATTCTGTCAACCAGTTCTTTGTGCATATGTGGCTCAAAAACCGTGAGACGTCCTTTGCCCTGACTTTTCGAAATATACATCGCCACGTCAGCATTTCGGAGCAATTCTTCG
>CADEFG010000242.1 GCA_902826505.1 uncultured Acidobacteriota bacterium | reverse complement strand
TCGCGCATTTCTGCTCGATGTGCGGTCCGCATTTCTGCTCGATGAAGATCACGCAGGATGTGCGCGAATACGCCAAGCAGCAAAACGTCGAAGAAGAAAAAGCCTTAGCGGTCGGAATGGCGGAAAAAGCGAAGGAGTTTGTCCAAAGCGGCGCGGAAATCTATCACGGCAATTTGCCGGAGGGAGCGAAAGAGCATCATTAAAAACCTATGTAAGTTTTGCTTTAATCGGACGAGGTTTCGGCTTCGTCCTTTTTTATTTCGCGGGTTGCGGCTCTGTTTCATCTATGATACGTTTTAGGGAATTATAAGTAAAAGCAAAGGGATTCCAATTCCGCTAAATTCCATCAATTTGGCAAACTAATAGTTACGCAAAGATATTACGAATAACAAAAATATGAACTTCGATAAATTAGTTCCGAATATTTTTTATGACGACATCAACGACGGTTTGAAAATTTTCGTTGATTGTTTGGGTTTTGAGATTGGACACAATGAAATAAATTCCGCCAATCCTTTTTGCGTACTGGAGAAAGACGGTCTGCGAATAAATCTTTTTCAAGATGCGGTTCAAGCCAAAGAACATAATCCCGAATTTCGACTGGTAACAAAAAATATTGCCGAAGTTTATGAAAAGGTTTCCAAATCTCATCCCGAATTTCTTCATCCAAATCTAAATTCCGTGACGCTTCGTCCGTGGGGAGCTAAGGAATTTGCGTTGAGGGATAATCAACTAGGCGTAAGAATTCAGGAATGGTGAGGCGGAATGATGGACAATAATCAAATTTAGTTCCGTCCTTTTTTGGCGGTTCGGATTAAATAGATTTCCGCTCGATTAAGATCACGCAGGATGTCTGCGAGCTTGCCGAAAGAGCAAAACGTCGAGGAAGAAAAAGCCTTAGCGGTCGGATGGCGGAAAAAGTGAAGGAATTTGTCGTTGGCGGAGCGGAAATTTATCACGGTAACATTCTCGAAGGCGCGGGCGAACATCACTAAAATATGAAAAAATTTTCTTTACCATATTTTGGAGAAATAGATTTGATCGCGTTAGACCAATCTGAGCTGCGTCGTAATATTGATCTAGATGGTAATAATATAAGGTTTGACATCAATTTTGAAAACGAATCTTCCGATCGAAACAAACTCGACACGATTAAGGACTTTCTTGATAACATCAAAAAATTCGATCAACGTAATAAGCTATATTTAGATAAAGATTTCACCAAAGAGGGTGAAACTCTAGACTATATAAACTTTTACTTTGACGAACTTGATAAAGATGAATTGTCGGACATCATTAATTTCGATAACTCATTTATTGAGAAGGAAAGGCAACTTCTTGATAAATTGAAGTTGGTTAGAGTCGGAATATATCCAGATAATATCCCTGAATATTTCGGGGTTTTCGATTATTCAATTGATATTGACGGAGAGCCTTGTAACCAATTGCTCGTAGTAAAAACAGATGATAAGGGCAATTTAGATCATATAACTTGGGAAAGCTGAAAATAAATATTAAAACCCGATCAAAAAATCTAGCAGTATGAAAAAATGTCCGGATTGTAATCAGGTTTATCAGAATTCTGATGTGCTATGTGCAAATGATGGTGAAATGCTCATCGTCAAGCGAAATCCGGGACAATTTAATCTAGGAAAAACTCGATTCAAGATCACGCGTTTGAGATTGTTCGGGCTTTTCCTATTGTTGATTTACGGCTTTCTTTCATATCTGTTAATCGCCATCTCCCTTCAATATATTCCTTATGACACCGACGTCGCTTTTTTAAGAATCAAGCAGGATGTGATCGATATCCCGTTTTATAAACTTGCGTTTTTTACTCACGTTTATACCGCTATTTTTGTTCTTCCGGCTGGTTTTACGCAATTTTCCGGCTTTATTCGTAAAAACTTCCCGCGCGTTCATAAATATACCGGCTGGGTTTATGCAATTACGGTGATTTGTATGGCGGGACCCGCCGGGTTTTATATGGGACTGTTTGCCAACGGCGGGCTGACGTCGCAAGTTTCGTTTTGCCTGCTGGCTGTTTTGTGGATTTATTTTACCGGTGTCGCCATTGCGAAAGTTATCCGCGGCGATATTAAATCGCATCGTGAGTTTCTGATCAGGTCGTTCGCGCTTACGCTCTCGGCTCTGACCCTTCGAGCCTGGAAATATTTGCTGGTATTTTTATTTCAACCGCGCCCGATGGACGTCTATGAAATTGTGGCGTGGCTCGGTTGGATACCGAATCTGATAATTGCCGAATTGATAATCAGGAAGTATATTAAACTTTAAAAATTTTCCGAATAAAATGGAGGACATTAAAAACGTGAAGAAAATATCGATTCTACTTATTGCGATTTGTTTCGTCGCATCGTGTGGCAGCGTCTCCAATGGTACTGCCGCTATTAGCAACAATTCCGGCGGCACTCCGACTCCTAACGAGAAAACAACTCAGGGCGATAAACCGAACAGCGATAAAGCCCAAAGTGATGCTAAATTTAAAGATTCGCCGGCGTTAGGAACCTATACAGGCGGGTTTGAAGCATCGGTTTTTAAAGAAAAAAGGGACTATGTTTATGAAAACCGGATCACTATTTCGATCGATTCGCTAAACGGCGACACGCTCACCGGACGCAGCATCGTCGCCGGCAATGACCGCCCGTTTAAAGGAAACTTTAAGGTCGAGGGAAAGTTATTTAAGGTCGAAGCCGCCGAGCCGGGCGATGATAAGTATGACGGTAAATTCTCTTTTACCATCGATCCCGATAAGAACACGGTTGTGGGCATCTGGAAAGCCAACGATAAGAACCTCGATGTGACCGAAAGAAAATATACTCTGACTAAAAAACAATTCAAGTACGATGCGACATTAAACCTGCCCGAAGACGTTCAGTGGGCAGCGCTTTACGGCAATAACCCGAAATTCCCCGATAAGATCGAATCGTTAACGGAAGACGTCACAAAGTTTAATGCGTCGACGACGGAATTGACCAAGAAGGATGTCGAAAATCTGTATAAAGGCGATCTGGAAATCATCCGGAATGCGATTTATGCGAGACACGGATATTCATTTAAAAACCGCAAATTAAGATTTATTTTCGATCAGTACGTTCCATGGTATATGCCGTTAAATACTGATATCCGCAGCAATCTGACCGAAATCGAAAAGAAAAATATCGAGCTGCTCAAAAGATACGAAGAACATGCCGAAAAATATTACGATGAATACGGAAGATAAAGTATCTCAACGATGAAGCTATGTGAGACGCTTTTTCGAGAAAATGAAATATAAGCCAAGCCGTCTGCAACAAATCGATTCAGTCGAAATTGTTAGTCTCAAAGGAATAAGTTCGAGCCGCGTCAGTCTTTACATGAAAGAGGCGGGGTCTGCTGATTCTGTTCTATTGATTGATGAGTCTGCGCAAGAAATCGCAGGACTGTGGCGAAGTCTGCCTTGGGCATGGCAAATGCGCTGTCATATTCCGCCCTTTGGATTGCGTTTTTACAATAATGGCGCATTATTGCTTCAGGCTTCCATATGTTGGCAATGCAATAATATTTACGGCGATGAAAACGGCAACGATTTCCATTATGCATTTAATGCAAAGCGTTCAAGTTCGCAAAAATTGCGTAGTATTTGTCAACAATCTTTTATAAAAGTGTAATTCTCCCAAGCTGAAACTATGACAAAAAACAAATTGCTCAGAATGGACAATGTCGGCATCGTGGTCGAATCCCTCGATTCCGCCGTCTTATTTTTCACGGAGATCGGGCTAAAGCTCGAGGGACGTTTCACGATCGAAGGAGAATGGGCTGGTCGCGTTACGGGATTGGGTTCTCAGCGCGTCGAGGTCGCGATGATGGTTACCCCCGATGGTCACAGCCGGCTTGAGCTTTCACGGTTTTTGAATCCTGGCGTTATCTCGGATCACCGGAATGCACCGGTAAACTCGCTCGGTTATCTGCGTGTCATGTTCGCCGTTGAAGACATTGACGAAATGGTTGCGAGGCTTACCGAAAAGCACGGCGCGCAATTGGTCGGGGAAATAGTCCGGTATGAAAACTCTTACCGGCTCTGCTACATTCGCGGAGCCGAAGGAATTCTGATCGGTTTGGCGGAACCACTCGGTAATAAATGAGTCGCGGACATTTTATAAAATCCATGACGAAAGATCATCACCAATCTTTTAATATTTAAGTTTAAATAAACTGAAAAAAATGAATATGAGAATAGTCATTCTTTGGTTAACCTTTTTATGTTTGGCGATAAATGTTTTTGGGCAAATTCCCGAAAGCCCGGAAGTCGAAAAGATTTTTTCCGCCTGGAATAAAAAAAACTCCCCCGGCGGAGCGGTTGCAATTGTCAAAGAGGGGAAACTTATATTCGCCAAAGGTTACGGCAGCGCCGATCTTGAACACCAAATCCCGATCACGCCTGCAACCGTTTTTTATATTGCTTCGACCGGAAAACAATTTACCGCATTTTGCATTCTGCTTCTGGAGGAACAGGGAAAATTAAGCTTGCAGGACGAATTGCAAAAGTTTCTCCCCGATTTTCCGAAATATCAAAAACCTATCACGGTGGCAAATCTCCTGCATCACACCAGCGGACTTCGGGATTACTCGACGCTTTGGGATTTATCAGGGAAAAATTATCTGGATCACGTTCCGAAAGACGAAGTTTATGAACTCCTCACAAGACAGGACGTAAATTTTCCGGCGGGTGAGCAGTATTTATACAGTAATTCCTGTTATTTATTATTAGGAATGATTGTCGAAAAAGTTTCCGGCAAATCCTTGAAAGATTTCGCCAGAGAACAAATTTTCGATCCGCTGGGAATGAAAAATACGATGTTTCTTGACGATAACCGGCAAATTGTTGCCAACCGCGCTTTCAGTTATGAAAAAATGCCCGGCAAAGATGAGTTCTATAATGTCATCAGAAGATTCGATCTGGTCGGTTCCGGCGGCGTTTATTCGAGCGTCGAAGATTTGTATCTCTGGGATCAAAATTTTTATAATAACAAACTCGGCAAAGGCGGACAGGAAATAATCCGAAAAATGCACGACGACGGATTTTTAAACGACGGTTCGCCGAGCGGTTATGCCGGCGGACTCGAAATCAGAACCTATCACGGTTTGAAAACGGTCAGTCATTCCGGCTCGCACGCCAGCTATCGAGCGCAATTGCTGCGTTTTCCCGATCAAAAATTTTCCGTCATCGTTTTAGCTAATCGGTCAGATGCCAGCGGCGAAAGGGAGAGTTTTCAGGTTGCGGACATTTTTTTGCGCGATAAATTTACAGATCAAAACAAAACGGCAACTAAAACTTCGGCAAATCTACCGAAAATTTCCGAAAGTGAAGCCGGAAAATTTACCGGATTTTATCTCAATGAAAAACGCGGTTACGTCCGGCAAATTATTTATAAAGATAATGATCTTTACTATTACCGAAGCAGTTCCGGTCAGGACAGAGCCGTCCAAACCGAAAAAAACGAATTTCGCCTAATTGATCGTGAAGGACCATCGGATATCCGTTTTAGCGAAGAAAAAGGCGTTCGTTCGCTAACTTATCTGGTCGGCGGAAAACCGAGAGAAGTAATGTTCAAATTTGAACCGAAAACTCTTTCCGATAATGATCTCCGCCGGTTCGAGGGCGATTATTACAGTCCGGAACTCAAGTGCACATATCAGTTAAAAATGCAGGAAAATCAGTTAGTTCATTTTATCAACGGCAGAAAAATCGAACCGCTTTCAAGCGTCAAAGACAAAATTCTATCCGATAGCTTCGGGATGTTTATATTCAAAACCGATGAAAAAGGGCGAATAAACGGATTCGAATTATCCAACACACGGGTTACTCAATTGAAGTTTATCAAGCAATAGTTTTTGTGATAAAAATAGTTTTGAAGGTGAAGGAACTTATCCAAAACGGAAGCGGAATTTATTACGGAAATCTGCCCGAAGGCGCGAAAGAGCATCATTGACTTCGTCTGGACATTTGTGAAAGTTCGGCATTCGGCTTCCGGTTCAAAACGAATCTAAAGCTATCAAACTAAAAAAATGGAAAATCTGAACGCATTGGGAAAAGCCAAACGAAACAAGGCAAATTACCTGAAAGCAAAAGAAGCGTTTAACCAAAATAAGGTTGATGAATGTATTCTTTTCTACGCGCCGAACCACGAAGTTAAATCGAAACAGAGCGAGAAAGGACGCGAAGGAATTCAAAAGTTTTTAGAAGGCTTGCACGAAACCTGGGCGGATATTCAGATTACCGTCGAACACTGCGTCGCCGAGGAAAATTGGGTCATGGGCAGAAGCGTCGCCACGGCAACGCATTCAAAAACAGTCTTGGGCGTACCGCCGACCGGCAAAAAAATTGTTGCTACGTTTTGGGACTTACATCTTTTCGACGAAGACGGCTTAATTATCGAAACATGGAATTTAATGGACAATCTGGCAATTATGCAGCAAATCGGACTTTTAAAGTAAACCGGATAAAAACGCCAACGAAGGTTTGGTCGGATGGCTGAAAAAGCGAAGGAATACATCGCAACGGGAAGCGAGATTTATCACGGGAATTTGTCGGAAGACGTGGACGCGCATCATTAATCAATTTGATTATGCAGAACGGCGCAAGATATGGGAATCTAACTGGATTTTAGATTTTCCTTTTTCTAAATTGATTTTCCAATTACATCATAAAACCGCCATGAAAAAAATTATCACGTTAACTTTTCTTTGCCTTTTGTTCGCAGCATTACTACCGGCACAAAACAACAGCAACGAAGTCCGGATCTCGCAGCTTTTTAATTTCGGCTGGAAATTTCAAGCCGGTGATCTGCCGGGCGCCGTAAATCCTGAGTTCAACGATGCCGCTTGGCGCTCGCTTGATCTGCCGCACGATTTTCAGTTTGAGCAGCCATGGGAAAAGACAGCGAGCCGCAATCGCGGGTTTAAGGCGATGGGTGTCGGCTGGTATCGAAAAACTTTCAAAGCCGATCAGAATTGGAACGGAAAACAGATCTTGCTTGATTTCGAAGGCATCATGCTGTCGGGAGAAGTCTGGCTGAACGGCAAGAAGATCGGCGCAACGGATTACGGCTATCTTGGTTTTGAAGCGGACATCACGGATATTATTAAATACGATGCCGAAAATGTGGTCGCTGTTCGCGCGACGACGGGCGAACCGGGAAATTCCCGATGGTACACGGGCGGCGGACTTTTTCGTGATGTGCATCTGGTCGTCAAAGACAAAATCTCGATTGCGCGTCACGGCGTTTTTATCACGACTCCGAA
>CADEFG010000241.1 GCA_902826505.1 uncultured Acidobacteriota bacterium | reverse complement strand
GAAGCGATGTATGGCTATGGGAGTGACAAACCCGATTTGCGTTTTGAAATGAAATTACAGGATTTATCAGGAATTTTGAAAGGTACATTATTTAAGCCGTTCAATGATATTTTGGAAAATGGCGGAGAAGTAAAGGCAATTGTTGTAAAAGGGAAAGCTGATTATTCTCGCAAAACGCTAGATGAATTACAGGAATTCGTTAAGCGATACGGAGCAAAAGCATTGACTTATGTAAAATTATTGGTTGATGAGCCAGCAAAGGGAAATTTCAAGGAATTTGGACAATTATTTATGCATCTTGACCAAATTCTACATGGAGATTTACGCTTTGAAACGTTTGCTGGAAAATATCTTTCTGCTGAAGAAGGCGATTTAGTCTTAATCGTGGCAGGCAAAAAATCGGTAGTTGCTGCCGCTCTCGGTGCATTGCGCGTCGAAATTGCAAAGCGCGAAAATCTGATTGACCGAAATCTTTATAAACCTTTATTGGTCACGGAGTTTCCGATGTTCGAATTTAACGACGAAACCGGCAATTACGATGCGGCGCATCATCCGTTTACGTCGCCGATGGACGAAGATTTGGAAATGTTCCGCACGGCGATCGAGGACGAATCGCAGCACGAACTGCTCGGAAAAGTCCGCGCCAAAGCGTATGACGCGGTCATTAACGGCTACGAATGCGCGGGCGGTTCGATTCGTATTCATCAAAAGGAAATTCAAGCGTTGAACTTCAAAGCGCTCGGTTTATCGAAGGAAACCGCCCGCGAACGCTTCGGGTTTTTCCTCGACGCGCTCGAATACGGCACGCCGCCGCACGGCGGATTTGCCGCCGGGATCGAACGAACCTGTATGATCTTGTGCGGCACGGAAAACATCCGCGATGTGATGGCTTTTCCGAAAACCGCTTCGGCGCAGGATCTGATGATGGATTCGCCGGGCGAGGTGGACGCTTCGCAATTAAAGGAGCTTGGGATTAAAATTAGAGAATAAGTTTGACGGCAGATTACACAAATTTCACCGATTTACTTTTTTAATTCGCGTAATCCGTGTACTCTGTTGTTAAAAGTTTTCCGAACTAAAGCTAAAATTATGTCGTAAATTTTAAAATCATGGCAAAGAAAAAGTTCGATACAAATCCGCTTGATCCCGATTTTCCGAAAGAAGTTGCCTTTGAACCGCAGCCGCAACAAACTCAGACTTTGCCTCAGAACGGCGGGGAAACGAAGAAATTCGAAGAACCCGCCACGACCGAAGAACAAACCCGCAAGTTTGACGAAGCGAATTTCAATGCCTATCAATCGCCGTTTAACGGACAGCAAGTGCCGGCAAATTATCAGCCGCCGAATTTCTTCGCAAACGATAACCGCAACCGGAAAGTCGCCAAAATCGGTTTGCCCGAAAACGTTTTGACGGCATTGCCGTATGTTCCTTTTCACATCGGCTTGATCGCGGGAATCATCGAACTTTTTATTGTTCCCAAATCAGAGGCAAAAGTGCGTTTTCACGCCGCCCAGGGCGTTGCCGTTCAACTCGCGGTAATTATTATCAGCTGGATTCTGCATAGTATCGGCAATGTCACCGGAATGGAATTTGGCAATTTTATCTTCTGGCTGGCTTCGACCGTGATGCTCAGTATTTTTGCCATCAAATCCTTTCAAGGCAAGCCGATCCATATCGAAGCGGTTGACGATTTGACCAATTGGCTCGAAGACAAAATCAAGCCGAGCGAGTGATTTTTTAGAAAAGGAGTGTGAAAGATGTTTTGTTCAAACTGCGGCAATCAGCTAAATGCCGGTTTAAATTATTGCAACCGTTGCGGAACACAAATTTCCAAAGCCGATTCGGAAACAAACAAATCCATCACCAAAGGTTTTTCGGAAGCGCTCGGTTATATCGGCGGTTTCGGATTTATCAGTTTTATCTTCGTCGTTTTGATCCTTGTCAAAAACGCAGTCCCCGAAAAAGCACTGATTACCATTTCATTTTTTTACCTGGCGGCGCTCTTCGGAGTTTGTTTTTTGGTTTCTCAACAGATCAAAAGTTTATCGGGAAAATCCGGCGCGGAAAAAAAAGATACTCAGGATTATCTTCCGCCAAACGAACTTTCCGCGAAAAATACCGTCCAGCTTGAAGAACATTTCGAACCGGCGGTCAGCGTCACCGAACAGACAACGCGGAATTTTGAAAAAGTTCCGATCGGGAAAAGTAAAAGTTTTGGAGGCTGAATTTTATGTATTGTCCAACGTGCGGAAGTTTGGCGAGCGCCAAACTTAATTACTGCAAAAATTGCGGCGCAAAGCTCGTTAAAGAATCGAAACTCGCGAGGGAAAAAGCCGACGATTCGGCAAAATCGATGTTGGATAATATTCTGACCACGCTTTTTTTAGTCGTCATGTTCGGACTCGGGATTTTGGTCGGTTTGGTCGCGGTGCTTTTGGGAAACGGCGTTGACCATACGACTGTCGGAATAATTATCGGGTTTTATATCGCCGCCGTTTTCGGCATTTGTTATATTCTTCTCAGCCAGGTTCCGAAATTGATTAACGCGAAATTAGCCCCGGAGCGCGAAACGCCCGAAAGCTTTCCGCCGCCGCAGCTTTCCGCCAAAACGACCGGACAGCTCGAAGAATACCGCGAACCGGTCAGGAGCGTCACGGAACATACGACGCGGACGCTCGATAAAGTCGAATTATAAATTTCTTTGTCAAACGCTTTCCAGCGGAGTTAATCGGCGTTCCTTTCGCAGCTTCAAGATCGCGGTAACGACTAAATAAATCGCCAGCGAAATTAAAACTAATGACGCGATGCCGTTGATGAGCTTGACGTCGAAACCGTTCGAGGCGCGAAAATTGCCGACGACCAAACTGACCAACGCCCAGAGCGTGATCGTCAGCACGAAAAGCATCGGTAAAAGCGTGAACGCGATGCGTTTTCGGGCTTGATGAAGCCAGACCGTGATCGAAAGCAAGGTCAGCGCGGCGAGCAATTGATTCGACGCGCCGAACAAAGTCCAGAAATCCAGGTAAGAACCCGATTTGGCAAAAAAGATCATCAAAAACGGTAAAGCGACCGTTCCGAGAGTTCCGATAATCGCGCCGATCCTGCCTTTCAAACCGAAAAGCTCCTGCACGATATATCTTCCCAAACGAAGTGAAACGTCCAATGTGTCGAAAACAAACGTCGAAAAAGCCATCGCGCCGAAGGTAATCGCGAAATTGATGTTTTCCTTGCCGATCACGAGCGTCAGAAAATTGCCGATGCCGTTGCCGTAGATCTTGCCGGGCGAAACGCCTTTTGCCGCGTCCGCCGCGATGATCATAATCGTTACGAGCGCGATAAAAGCGACAAATCCTTCGGCGAGCATCGCGCCGTAGCCGACCGATTTGGTATGCGATTCCTTATCAATTTGCTTCGAGGTCGTGCCCGAACAAACCAGCCCGTGAAAACCCGAACACGCGCCGCAGGCGATCGTCACGAACAAAAAGGGAAACAGCATTCCGGTCATTCCGCCGATATCGAACGATTTAAAAGCGGGCTGCGAAATCTCGTAACCGCCGAAGAAAACGCCGATACAGCCGACGGCGATCGCCGTGTAAAGCACGAATCCGCCCAAATATCCGCGCGGTTGAAGAAGTGCCCAGACCGGCACGAGCGAGGCGACGACGCAGTAGATCAAGATCAAAACCGACCACGAAATATGATCGAGCAGCAGAACGGTCGAAAACTTCGTGCCCAAATAAGAAAGCGCAAAAGTCGCGGGCACAAAAATTATCGTCGAAAGCCAGAGCGGCGGTTTGAGGAATCTTTCGACCAAACCCAAAATGATCGACAAAACCAGATACATGACCGACGCGATCGCGACCGCGCCGCCCGGATTGAAAGTGTTTGCGCCTCTTAAAGCATCGTCACCCGCGACAAACGTTCCGGCGGTGATGTCGGTAAAAGCGACGATCACATAAACGAGCGCGATCCAGATAAACGCCATCATCGCGCGACCGGCGCCGTTGCCGAGCTTTTCGCGCGTGATTTCGGCGATCGATTGCGCGCCGTGCCGAACCGATGAAGCGAGCGAAGAAAAATCGTGAACCGCGCCGATCAGCACGACGCCGAGCGCGATCCACAATAAACACGGCAGCCAGCCGAACGCCTGACACGCGAGAATCGGACCGGCGATCGGTCCGGCGGCGGCGATTGCCGAAAAATGCTGACCAAAGAGATAAAACGCGGGCGTCGGCACAAAATCTTCGCCGTCGTTGACCGCGTTGGCAGGCGTTTCGCGCGTGTCGTCGAGCGTGAATTGTTTGGCGATCCAACGACCATACGCGAAATACCCGAAAACGAGCCAGAACAGAAAGACAATTGCCAAAAGCGTCAGCATAAAAATTTCTCCCAGGTAAGATTTTGTAAAGAGTTGAAGCGAACACAAATTTACGACAAAATGATAAGAAAAAACAAGTTATATCAATCAAGAGTCGAGCTGAAAAACGAAAAAATTTGCTTATCTTAGCGCCTTTGCGGCTTTGCGGGAGAAAAATTATTTTCATCTGTTGAAGGTTCAGTTATCAACCAGAGTTGATTTCCCGCCAAGCCGCCAAGCCGCTAAGATAATTGAAACTTGGCTTAATTATGGTTAAATATAAAACTATGAACAACGAAAAATCTTTACAGGAAACTTATGCGCCCGGGGGAATTTGTTTCGGCTGCGGCGTCTGTAACGAAAAGGGTTTAAGAATCCGTAGTTTTCCGTCGGAAACGGGCGAAGAAGTGGTCGCCGAATTTCACGCTTCCGAGCATCATCAGGCGTTTCCCGGAATGCTCAACGGCGGAATCATCGGCGCGCTGCTCGATTGTCATTCAAACTGGGCAGCGGCGTATTTTTTGATGAAAAGAGACGGCAAAACCGCCCCCGATTGCACCGTGACGGCTGATTTTTACGTCAAACTGCGCCGCCCGACACCGTTCGACGCGCCGATCTATCTGAAAGCAAAGGTCGTCGAATCAACCGTTGATAAAGCGATCGTCGAAGCCGAACTGATCGCCAACGACAAAGTTTGCGCGACCTGCCGCGGAACATTCATCGCCGTCAAAGAAGCTCATCCGGCGTATCATCGCTGGTAAAACTAAAAATTGAAAATATTTGAAGTCGCACCGTTCAACCCGCGAATCTGCACAGACGAACGACCGATCGCGCCGAGTTTTCCGGCGGGAAGCTTGGCGCGAAGCGTGTTTGCACCCAGAAATTCGGTTTCCGTTTCGACGCCGTTGATAATGGCTTTCGAGTTTGCGTCAAAACCGTTTCCTTCGATCACAACGCGGTAATATTTGACCGAAATACCGACCGGCGGACGATTGACGGTTTGCCCGCCGCGCATAAATTCAATCGAATTTACGCTCAAAGGCGCAAACGTATTCGATAAAAGATATTCCCAAACGGGCTTAAAAACAGGCACGCCGTTTTGCCGCACGAGCCGCGCATCAGCCGCGATACAGCCGTGAAAATTCTCGCATTCGAGATTGCTCGTCAACGAATGCGTGTTGTTAAAAGGCGGCGCGGAACTGTCGACATTGACGATCGCGCCGTAACCGGGCATTCCGTAAACCGTCCAGATGCGCGTCGACAGCAGCGTGAAATTTACCTGCTCGTCGCGCGTGTGTGAAAATCCCCAAAACCGGTCGGGCATTGAAGCATTCGGCGTCGAGGCGGGCAAAGCGATCCAATTGGCGGGCGAATTTGCCAGACCGTTAAAATCCATCGCCGCAAACATGACAACGCGCACGACCGCGTGATAACGCCCGATAATTCCGGCGTGTCCGCCGCCCTGCGAATGACCCGAAACGATTATTTTCGACCAATCGAGCGTCGAATCATCGATCAGAAATTGTCCCCAATTATCGTTCGGGGCTTGATTTCGCAAGTAAATCAGTAATTTTATCAGTCTGTTTTCGATCGAATTCGGACGCGAAACATTGACGAGCGGCGTGCGGTCCGTGCCGTCCTTTGTTTCGAGCCGAACGTTGGCGTAACAATCGAGATTCGTATTCGGCGCACCGCAGAGCGAATTGACCGCGTCGTCGTTCGGATACGTCAGGTTGACGGCGTGAAATCCGAGATCAGCCGCCGTATTATTGACTTCGAGATAATTAAATGCGACTCCGCCGGTGCCCGGAAAAAACACGAACAGTTGATTTTTCGGCGCGAGCGAACGATTTATCGACACATAATGATTATTGAGATTGGTCGTAATATTCGGGTCGGTCGTCTGCGGCGCGATCAAAACGCTCTGCCGCTGGGCGACGACAATTTGCGAAAGCGCGAAAAAAATTAGGACGGTAAAAAATAAATTATGCATTTTTTTGAATTTTGAAATGTCTTCCGAAAGTTAGACGAAGGCGGTTAATAAAAAGACGATTATTTTACGCGTCTTAAAAATCTCACTCAAATTCGACAATGCGAAGTTTCGATTGTAGTTGATTTTTCTTTATTGCGGACGGTTTTCCATTGAGCGTGAAATTTTTAGGTGTCGGAGAATGTTTTGGCAATCTGTCTTTCAAAAGTTTCCGTCAAACCTAATCTTTCGAGCCAGATCGTTTGTTCGCGCATCAATTTCGGCAGAAAAACAACGTCGCTCAAAGCATAATGAACCAATTCATCCGTCCAGATGCCGTTCCAGTGGCGGTTAAATTTGGCGCGTTGCGATTTGTCGAGATCAACCGCGAAATAGCGGTAAAGCGTTTCGGCAAGACTTGCGGATTGTCCCGCGCCGCGCGTCAAAAGCTTTTCGGCGATCATCGTGCAAAAGACATTTTTTGTTTGAATGCCGTATTCACGAAGGAATTCAAGGTCGAATTTCGCGTTGTGAAAGACTTTTGTAATCAGCGGATTTAGCAGAATTTCTTCGAGTCTGCCTAAACTTACACCTTCCGAGAGCGGAATCAAAACATTGAAATCGCCGTCGGAAAACTGGACGGAAAAAATTTTGCCGCGGCGTGCCGAAAGCGAGGAAGTTTCCGTGTCGCAGCCTAAAATCGTTGAATCTGCGAGCTTTTCGTAGGCGGTTTCGATTTCCTGCTTGCTTCTCGCAACTAAAATATTCACGTTTTAAATTGTAGCCGACTCAACACAAACGCGAAAATGTATTAAGCTATTAAACCGTTATGTCCGAAAATTTAACCGAAACCGAAGCCCGAATCGTCAGCGCGCTGGTCGAAAAACCACTGACCACGCCCGAATATTATCCTTTAACCCTGAACGCATTGATCGCCTCGTGCAATCAGAAAACAAACCGCGAACCCGTTGTCAGTTACGACGAGCGAACCGTCCAAAACGCGCTCGAAGACCTGCGCGATA
>CADEFG010000240.1:1620-7349 GCA_902826505.1 uncultured Acidobacteriota bacterium | reverse complement strand
GAAGCGCTCGGTTTTGCGCTTGAAAATCGTCCCGAAATCGAGATCAACAAAGTTCAGAAAGACATCAACGAGCTTGACCAAAACTTCTTCCGCGACCAGACAAAACCACAGATCGATTTGGTCGCAAGTTATACATCGGCAGGTGTCGGTGGAAATTTGAATCCGAACTTTGTCAATCCGCTTTTGCGAAACTGCGTCGTTGACCCGACTTTGCCGGAATGTGTGGCGGCGGCGCAAGCCCAACAAACGCTTCTTCAAAGTGTCGGCGGTGCGGGAACGACGTTCACGGATATTCTGACAAATAAATATCCGGTTTATCGCGCCGGCATCACCTTTAACCTGCCATTCGGAAACAACACGGCGAAGGCGAATCTCGGCAAATCGCTCGTCCAAGGTACCCAAATCCAAACCCAGCGCCAGCAGATCGAGCAGAATATTCAAGTTGATGTGCGCAACGCGCTCCAAGCCGTCCGCACGTCGGAAGCGCGGCTTCGGAGCGCGGCGATTTCGCGTGACAATTCGCAGAAACAATACGAATCCGAACAGCGCAAACTCGACGCCGGACAATCCGATGTTTACAAGGTTCTTGAACGGCAGACGGCTTTGATCAATGCGCGAAGCAACGAACTGCGCGCCCAAACCGAACTTAACAAGGCGATCGCCGATCTTCAGCGCGCGACCGGAAATTCTTTGAAGGCGAATAACGTCGAAGCCAGATTAAGAAAATAATCATTGGTTCTAATAGATTTTCATTTGCATTTTGCGGCGAATCGCATTAAATTTGCGTCATAGTTTTACCAATCTAATTTACAAACTTTAAGGAGCAGATAAATGTTAAAGAAAATCGGTCTGAAATTTTTAATGCTGGCGTTGATCGGCGTGATGTCGTCGTCGGATCTTTTGGCGCAAACGCGGATTCGCTTTGCCCGCGGACGCACTTCGGCAACCGTCAGCGGAACGCTCGCGGCGGGCGCCACGCGCGGATATGTTTTACGGGCAAGCGCCGGACAGGTTTTGACGGGCACGCTCAGTTCGGGCAACGGCAGATGCGATTTTACGCAGGGCGCTCTGCACGACACGCAGTATTCGGAAACCGTTGACCGCAACGGCGACGTTTACATCAGCATCGATAATCACGGCAGACGTGCCACGAATTTTACGCTGACGATTTCGATTCAGTAATAATTTATCCCGGTCAAAAATCTTTGCTTGGCGGCTTGGCGACTTTGCGGGGAAAAATTGTTTTTCTAATTCAGGACATTTATTTCCGTTTGAATTAATTTCCCGCAAAGTCGCCAAGCCGCCAAGATTTTTGCAAAATTCTTTTTTGTTCTTGATCCGCAATATTTAAATTTCCAAACGCAAACCGTCATGCGCTTCGATGACCGTGCAGGACGGCGCAAATCCTTGCACTTCTTCCGCAAAATCAACCGCATCCCATTCGGCATAAAAATGCGTCAACATTGCTTTTCGAGGCTTGGCATAACGCACGAGAAACATCGCTTCGGCGAGTTCGAGATGTTTTTCGGCGGGCTTGTTTTTCACAAACGAACATTCCAAAACGAAAAGATCAACCGCGCGGGCAAACGCGCCGAGCGCTTTCGTAAAGCCTGTGTCGGACGAATAAACGAGCGTTTTATCGTCGCGGTCGCGGATGTGAATCGCCAAGCTCTCGGCAGTGTGCGGCGTTTTCATCGCCGCGGCTTGCAGATCGGGCAAAATCTCGAAGGTTTCGAGCGGTTCGACTTCCTTTAATTCAACCGGAAACGGCTGGTCGAAAAGTTTGTAATTATTCGCCGCGTCGAAGGTTTTCAGAAGTTTCTCCAAACCTTTTGCGCCAAAGATCTTCAAAGGTTTCGTGCGATCCGCCATTTCCGGCGCGTGGCGCGTCCCGAACAAAAACGGGGCGATTCCGCAGAGATGGTCAAGGTGAAAATGCGACAGCCAGATCGCGTCCAAATTTGCCCAGTCGCAGCCTTCCGCCGCCATCCGCGAAATCGCCGCCGCCGAAAAATCGAGCAAGATCGTGCCCGAAGTTGTTTCAAGCCAGTAAGCCGAACTGCTGCGCTTCGGATGCGGAACCGAACTTCCCGAACCCAACACCGTCAATTTCATTTATCATTTACCATTGATCATTGACCATTTACTATTTATTAATTCGTGTTTTTTTGAGAATTGAAAACAAAATCTTGGCTATTTCGTCCGCATCGCGATGCATGCTTTCAAAAGATTTTTCGCCCATGTATCCGGTATCTTTCAACAGAGAAAGCCAATATTTTGTTTCGAGACATTCTTTATAGGCAATGCTGATTTTGCTTGAAAACTCGGCTTCCGAAATTGCGCCATTGGCTTCGGCAATATTTGCGCCGATCGCAGTCCCGCTCCTCAGCATTTGTTTTGATAAGACATATTCCTTTTTCTCTTCGCACAAATATTGATATGCTTTTACTATTCTGATAGCAAAATCGTATGCTTTTGAATAAGTAATATTATCCGCTCTCATCGCAGTTAAATAATAAATGATAAATGGTGAATGATAAATGATGAATGTTGACGTTTTGGCGGTTTTCGCGCATCCCGACGATATGGAGTTGACGGTCGGCGGAACGCTTTTGAAGATGAAATCCCTGGGCTACAAGACCGGCGCGCTCGACATCACGCAGGGCGAAATGGGCACGCGCGGAACTGCCGCCGGTCGGGCGACCGAAGCCGCAGAGGCGGCGCGGATCTTGAAATTAAACGTTCGGGAAAATCTCGGTCTTCCCGACGGACATGTTTTCGTGACCGACGATGAACGCACGCCTCTGGTCCGCGCCCTGCGCCGTCTGAAGCCGAAAGTTATTCTCACGCACCAGATCGACGATCCGCATCCCGACCATCATCACATTGCTTTGCTGGTTCGCGAAGCGGCGCGGCTTGCTTCGATGCAAAAATACGACGGCGATTTCGGACAAGCGCGAATCAATGTTCCGATGGTCGCGCATAATATTTTTTCGCGCCGCGTCGTGCCGTCGTTTATCGTCGATGTTTCGGAATTTCTCGAACAAAAAATCGCGGCGATCCGCGCGCACGCTTCGCAATTTTACAACCCGGATTCCAACGAACCCGAAACGCGTCTGACGGACAAAAATTTTATCGTCGAGCTGGAAAACCGTTCGCGCTATTTCGGCTCTCTGATCGGAGTTGAAGCCGGCGAACCGTATTTTGTCCGCGAGGCTTTGAATATCGAAGACCCGGTGCAATTACTGACCCGTTCGATGAACCTCTACTCGTAAAGGATGAACAATGGACAACGAACAATTTTCAGAATTTGTTTTTATTGTCCATTGTCTATTTTCAGTTAATTGATACTTTTCCGCTTGAATCCGCGCGTTAAGGATTGCCGAACAATTTCCCGGCAACGCAATTATTTTAAACTTAAAAGGAGATCGAAAAAATGGACGCAACTTCCCCCGAACTAGAACCAGAAATCCCGCCGCAAGCGGTGATTATGCAGATGGCAATGGGCTTTATCGTTTCGCAGGCACTGGCGGTCGGCGCCCGGCTCGAAATCGCCGATCTGCTCGCGGACGGCGCAAAATCCGCCGCAGAATTAGCCGCCCTGACCGCGACGCACGAGCCTTCGCTCTATCGTTTGCTGCGCGCGCTCGCGAGCATCGGCGTTTTACGCAAAGACGGCGGGAAATTCTCGAACACCACGCTCGGCGATTGCTTGCGCTCGGATCATCCGGCTTCGATGCGTGCCGCTCTGCAGATGATGGGCGATCCCGAACATTGGAATTCGCACGGCAATATGCAGCAGAGTATCAAAACAGGCGAAATCGCTTTCGATTACACATTCGGAATGCCGGTTTTTCCGTATTTTGCGCAAAACCCAAAGGCGGCGGAAGTTTTCGACCGTTCGATGACGAGCTTCAGCGCGGCGGTCGCCGAAGCCGTTTCTTCCGGCTATGATTTTTCGGGAGCCGAAACGATCGCCGACATCGCCGGCGGACGCGGCATTCTGCTTGCCAAAGTCTTGCAGAAAAATCCGTCGGCAAACGGCATTTTGTTTGAACAAGCGCACGTTCTCGAAGGAAATATTCTGGCAAATGAAGGCGTTGCGGAAAGAACCGAACTCAAGAGCGGCGATTTCTTCGCGGAAATTCCGGTCGTCGCCGATATTTACCTGATGAAATTTATCATCCATGATTGGAACGACGAACAATCCGTCGCGATTTTGAATAATTTAGCAAAATCCGCTCCAAAAGGCGCGAAGGTTTTACTCGTCGAAACCGTGGTCGAAGAAGACGACAACGCGCCTTCTTTGAGTAAAATTATGGATCTCAATATGCTCGTGATGACCGGCGGGAAAGAACGCACGCCGCGCGAATACACCGCGCTTTTCGAGCAAACGGGCTTTGAATTTGTCAAAGTTTATCCGACCGCGCCGCTGCAAATCGTCGAAGCCGTAAAAGTTTAAGAGTGAAAATGTGCAAGAGTGAGAAAGTTGGTCGAATCTCACCAATCAACTTTTTTACCTTTTCACTTTTAAACTTTTTCACTTTTTTTGTCACAAAATCCATTTTGTTGGTGTTCTCATATCAGACAGCGCTAATTCGGCGAAAAAATAATAAATAAACTTTGGAGGGATTTTTGGTGATGATGAATTCAAATAAAATACGTTTCTGCTTTTATAGCTTATTGTTGGTTGCCTTTGTTTTGTGCGGTGAAGACGCGCTGGCACAAGAAAAGGTCAAGGAAAAGGAAAACTACAAAAACAAAACTTACAGCAAAGAGTTTTGCTCGAACAATTGGTCAAACGGCGATAAGGTTTCGGGCAGCGATCTGCGCGAAATGACGGTTTCGGGCGGCAGTCTGACGGTTGACGGCAAACGCAACGGCGGAATTTCCGTCAAAGGCGAAAACCGTTCGGACATTTTGATCCGCGCCTGTGTCCAAACCTGGGGAAATTCTGAAGAAGAAGCCAAATCACTCGCGAAAAACATCCGCATCGAAACCGGCGGAACCATTCGCGCCGAAGGCATGGATGAAGAAAAGAACTGGTCGGTTTCGTATCAGATCTCCGTTCCGCGCAACACCAATCTCAAACTGACGACGCTCAACGGCGGCATCGGCGTTTCGGATGTTGAGGGCACGATCGAATTCGACGCGAAAAACGGCGGCATTCATCTGAGCAATCTGGCGGGCGATGTCAAAGGCAGAACGACCAACGGCGGTTTGCATATCGAGCTCGCGGGCAATACCTGGAAAGGCAACGGGCTCGATGTCGAAACGACCAACGGCGGCGTCCATCTCGCAATGAGCGAAAATTACGCGGCGCGTTTTGAAACCCGCACCGTCAACGGCGGTTTCAAAAGCGACATTGCCGGATTAACCGTCGAGAAAGAAAAAGACGAAAACGGCTATCGCAAACAAGGCGTCAATATCAGCAAAGATCTGAACGGCGGCGGTGCGCTCGTTCGCGTCGTCACGACCAACGGTGGCGTCAAGATCGGCTCAAACTAAAAAAACATCAGTATAGCGAGCGGTAGCGAGTCTGTTACATTGAAGATTATTTGTCGGTGCCGCAGACTCGCTACCGCTCGCTATACTGATTTTCGACAATGATTAGCTTTGCCCAAAAACGTCACCAAGCGCGGGAATCGTCAATCGTCAATCGTTAAGCAAAATTTCCGGTTCACTAAAAGATTTAAAGTTAAATTCGATTTGCGATTTGCGATTTGCGA
>CADEFG010000240.1:0-1520 GCA_902826505.1 uncultured Acidobacteriota bacterium | reverse complement strand
TCCGGTTCACTAAAAGATTTAAAGTTAAATTCGATTTGCGATTTGCGATTTGCGAACGCGCCGCGCCGACTTTTTGTGCAAAGCCACAAAGATTTATTAATATCTGTCCGGCTACTTAATTTGAAATTTAAAAATCTTGACGCCGTTCATTCCCGAAGTTATGTCTCTCACAATCACACCGATTTGATATTTTCCTTCGGGCAGTTCAAACACTTTGCGTAAAGTTAACGGACTTTTATTTGTGTCGTTGTCAAGTGCTTCTTCAGTTACAACCGTATCCAATCCTTCTTCAAAGAATCCGTCTATTTTCCTGTTTTTGGAGGTAATTCTTCCGTAAATGCTTATTCGTGCGGTTTGTTTGCCGTCGATGGACTCAAAACCTAATTCTTTGTTAGATATTTTAATTGTCACAGCAATTCCCTTTTTGCTGTCAGCGAGATTAATACGCTCCGCGTTTATATCAAACTTTATTTTGTAAGTCCTGACTATTAAAGATCTGATTTTTTTAGGCGGATATTTTAAAAACTTTCCGATATTTGCGGGAACCGGAATAAGTTTGCTGACCGTTTCGGTCTTTTGGGAATTGACGTCTGAAAGTGCAAAAAGAACCAAGAGAACTGTCAAAAGCATTTGTTTCATACGTTTTTCTTGATTCGGCGATCATTAAAATAGTTGTTTATTTGCCGGTCTTTTTCTTGGCGATCCATTCGTCAACATTCTTCTCTAAAATATCGAGCGGCACGCCGCCCGAAAGCAGAACCGTGTCGTGAAATTCTTTGATGTCAAACCCCGCGCCAAGTGATTGTTTTGAACGATTGCGAAGTTCTTTTATTTTGAGTTCGCCGATCTTGTAAGCCAATGCCTGTCCCGGATCGGAAATATAGCGGTCGATTTCGTTGACGATATCCTGTTCGGTTTTGGCGGCGTTGTCTTTGAAAAAATCAATTGCTTTCTGACGATCCCATTTGTAAAAATGCAGTCCCGTATCGACGACCAGCCGGACGGCGCGCCACATTTCGTAGGTCAATTGCCCGAATTTATCGTAAGGGTCGTCGTAAAGTCCCATCTCTTCGCCCAAACTTTCGGCATATAAACCCCAGCCTTCGATAAATGCCGTGTAGCCGCCGTATTTGCGAAAGTTCGGTACTTCGCCGAGCTCTTGCTGCAAGGCAATCTGCAGGTGATGACCGGGAACGGATTCGTGCAGAGATAAAGCCATCATTTCCCAACGCGGGCGCACTTCGGGTTTGTAAAGATTGACGTAATAGTAGCCCGGACGCGAACCGTCGGCGGCGGGCGAATTGTAATAAGCGGTCGTCGTATCGGGCGCGATCTTGTCGGGAATCGGAATCACGCCGTAAGGCGTGCGCGGCAAAGTGCGAAAGACTTTCGTCAGATTCGGGTCGATCTTTTTCGTCATTGCGCGGTAAGCGTTTAATAATTCATCGGGCGTTTTATAGAAAAATTTCGGATCGGTGCGCAAATGTTGGAAAAATTCCTGAAGCGTTCCGTTGAAGCCG
>CADEFG010000239.1 GCA_902826505.1 uncultured Acidobacteriota bacterium | reverse complement strand
GTTTGCTTTCGATTTCCCTGCTAGAATCTTTGATTTCAACAATTTCGCAGCGCACAAAATGCGAAAGACGCGCAAGATATTCTTCCTGCAATGCCCGCCAGTTTTTATCTCTTGTTTTGCCGACCCAGACAAAGCGAAATTTCATTCGGTTTCCTGCTCTTTTTTGAGACGGCTGACCAGCACCTTATCAATACGTCTGCCGTCCATATCGACGATTTCCAACCGCAAACCATTGATTTCAAACGATTCGGCAACTGACGGAAAATGACGAAGTTTCGCTAAAATCAAACCCGCCAGCGTTTGAAAACTACCGTCTTCGTTCACTTCGACCGCGAAAAAATCCTCGAATTCGTCGACGGGCAGCGCAGCGTCGATCAGATACGAACCGTCGTCGCGCCGCACGATCAAAGAATTTTCGGCATTCATCTGCGCCGCTTCGCCCGCGATTGCCTCGAGGAAATCATTGGTCGTGACCAAACCTTCGATCGTGCCGTATTCGTCAATTATCAAAGCCAGATGCATTTGGGCGGTTTTGAACATTTCCAAAACCTGAAACGCCGAACTCGTTTCCGGCACAAATAAAGGTTCGCGGATAAAAGATTCGAGCAAAACGGTTGAATCTTTTAATTTTGCCGCGAGATATTCTTTGGCTTTAAGGGTTCCGACGACATTATCAACCGCGTCGCGGCAGACGGGAAAACGCGAATATTGGCAACCGGCAATTTTCTGCAAAGTTTCGTCCTCGGACTCGTTTATGTCGAGCCAGAAAATATCGGGTCGCGGCGTCATCAATGCGCTTACGCGGCGATCGCCGAGACGGAAAACTCTTTGCACCAAGTCCTGTTCGGTTTCCTCGAAAACTCCGGCTTGTGTGCCTTGTTCGATCAGAATCTTGATTTCTTCCTCGGTCACCGGCGGTTCGTCCGAAGGTCGCAGGCGCAGAACTTTAAAGACCATGTTGGTCGAAAAACTCAGCAGCGAAACAAACGGCGTTGCCAGCCACGAAAGAAAACGCATCGGACGGGCAATCAGCACGGCGATTCGTTCGGCGTTGCCCAAAGCCAGTCTTTTCGGCACGAGCTCACCGATCACGAGCGAAAGATAAGTAATTGTTGCGACAACGATTAGCAAGCCGATCGCTTCGCCGTAACCTTTGAGAACGGGAATTTGATCGATTTGTAAAGCGATTTGTTCGGCAATCGTCGCGCCGCCGAAAGCACCTGCCAGAATTCCGATCAGCGTAATACCGATCTGGACGGTCGACAGCAGACGGTCTGGATTGTTTGCCAATTCTAAAGCCACGCGCGCCGTTTCATTGCCTTTATTCGCAAATTGCTGAAGCCGGATTTTTCGCGCCGAAACAATTGCCATTTCTGACATCGCAAAAATGCCGTTAGCGAAAATCAGCAGTAAAATCAACAGAACTTCAAAGAAAATGACATTCATAAAGCCGTCCTGACTTTAAAATTTTAAAGCACATCAGAAAGCTACCTAATTTGAAAGATCAAAAATTAATTTTTCAAAAACTCCAAAATTCATTCGGAATTTGTTTTTCGTCAAGCCACGTTCGAAATTCCGAATCGTTCGCGAAATTTTCTTTGACGAGATTCAGCAAGATCGTATCTTTATATTCGGCTTTGATTTTCAACGAATATTCGTAATCGCGCTTCCCGAACTGTTCTTCGACCAATTCTCCCAAATCCTGTCCTTCTAAGATCAGATCGCCTTTTTTATCAATTCGGGCTGATAAATTAACGAAGATTCGAGCGGATTTTGATTCGATTAATTTGATCCGATCAATCTTCATATCAAGCAAAAACCTGAGTTTTCCGATTTGAAAATTCGTGTATTTCAACTAATTCCAAAATCTTTGCGGCAATTTTTTGCCCGCCTTTGCCGGAAGGTTCGATTTCATTGGCGTAATCGCCCGTTTCACTGCAAATCAGACGCAAATCTAAAACAGGCAGTCCGAATGAAATTGCTTGCCGAATAATTACATCATTAAAAGCACTTAAAGCCGTGACCGCGATTTTCTGCATAAAAGGTTCGGGAAAATTCGGATAATAAATCGTGCAGACAGCGGTCGGCAAATTCCGGTTCAAAACCGTTTTGAGCATTTCTTGATAATGAAACTCAAAATCGCTTGCCCGATTCGACAACGCATCAAAAACTTCCGCCGCCGAATTTACCTGTAAACCTAAAATATCGGCGTTCATTATCGCGTTGTTTCCGCCCGCGCTGACAAATAAATGCGTCGAATCCGGCGGAATCTCAAGCAATTGCCGGCTGACATCTTCAGCCATATTTCCGTCAACTGCTTTTAATGTCGCTTGCCAATCCGGCGGAATCAACTTTTGAAGGTGCGAAACAACGTCAGGCTCGTTTCCAACATAAGCCTTATTATCAAAAATCGAATCTCCAAGCAAAACAATGTGCGTCATAAATTATAAGTCTTCGGGCAATTCAACTTTTTTCGCGTCGCGCCACAATCTTTCCAGATCGTAGAATTCTCGCGCTTTCTGCTCGAAAATATGAACGATAAAATCGCCGTAATCCATCAAAACCCATTCCGCCGAGCCGTAGCCTTCGGTGCGCACCGGGCGCGAACTCAATTGTTTTTTGAGTTGTTCTTCGATCTCGTCGGCAATCGCCTGCACCTGTCGCTGGTTGGCGCCGCTCGCGATGATAAAAAATTCCGTGAAGCTGGCAATTTCGCGCAGATCGAGCGCGACCAGCGCAAACGCTTTTTTCTCGCTTGCCGAGTGCAGCGCAAGTTTGACGTTTTCATCAAGTTCGGCGAAAGGCGTCGAGTTTTGTTCGATCTCGATCGAAACGCTTTCGCGCTGTAAAGTTTTTTCCTGTATTTGTTCCATCATTTATAAAGTTCTTATTTTTCGAGCTATTTTGCAACCCGAGCAATTTAAGGTTCGATTTTTTCATTAATCGTGATGCGCTCGAATTTGTGAGTTTCGATGATGATTTCTGAAAAATTTTCGTCTGCAAAATCGCCTTGCTCTGTTAATTGCTTCTGAAAAACGAGCGCGGCGGCTTCGTCCGAGTTTAAGGTTTGTCCTTGAAGATAAAGTGCGGCAAATTGATTTTCGCTCAATGCAGCGCGTGTTTCCGCCAGATATTTGTCGCGGAAAATTTCTTCGGCGAGTTCGATTTTATAGTCTATTGATTCGCGCAAGCCTTGCGCCGCGCCCGCTAATTCTGCCGATTTTTCAAACTTACCGTTTTTTGCGGCGAGCGCCGCAAAACCGTCGAGCGAATACGAAATTAACGGAATATTTCCCATTTCTCCGGCGAGATTTAAGGATTCGGCAAAACTCGAAGCCGCCGCTTGATACAGATTTTCGTGGTAATCAATCGTTCCGCGATTGAAATAAACGGTCATCAGCATCCGTTTGTCGTCGAGTTTTTTTGAATGTATCAAACTTTCTTCGAGCAAAAGTCGCGCGGCTGACCAATTTCCGCGACACATTTCCAAATCAACCATCGAATGGAGCAAATAGCCGGTTGCCATTTCCTCGTTCTCCCGGCGGCTTAAATCAAGACCTTGCCGATAAAAATTTTCTGCCGCTTCGTAATCTTTTTCCAAAACGGCGACTGCTCCCAAACCTTGATAATTGCTGCAAATTCGCATCGAATTATTCAATTTTCGGCTTTCCGCCAAACCTTTTTCGTAAATTTTTCGCGCCGTTTCGAGATCGCCGCGATTTCGGTAAATGAAACCGCTCATTGCAAGCAGTTTCAGACGCGCTTCGGAGAGAGAATTTTCGGTTTTTTGCAGAACCGCTTCGCACCGGCGCAGACCTTCGCTCAAATAACTGTGATTCATCCACAAAGGACATAAAGCGGCGGCGACTTGAGCAGATGTGTCCGGTTCATTTTCCAAACTCCACGACAGCGCGGCACGAAAATTATTGTATTCGATCAGCAATTTTCCCAACCATGAATTGCCCGTGTCCCCGTGCAGAAATTGTCCGGCTTCGACGGCGAAATCAAGAAAATAACGAACGTGAATTCGCCGCAAATCATCGAGTTCGCCCTTTTCGCGCAAAACTTCAAACGCAAATTCGCGCACGACTTCGAGCATCTGCAAACGTGCATTTCCGTCTGCCTGTTCTTTTGAAACGAGCAAATTATTGTCAATCAACGAATCAAGCAGATTAAGTGTGTCAATCGGCGAAGAACTGCCGACAAATTCGGCGGATTCGATTGAAAAACCGCCCGCGAAAATTGCCAGACGGCGGAACAAAAATTGTTCGCTTTCGTCGAGTAAATCGTAACTCCAGCGGATTGTGTCGCGCATCGTTCGCTGGCGTTCGGGCGCGTCTTTTGCGCCGCCCGTGAGCAGTTTCAGCGATTGTTCGAGCCGTTCGAGAATGGCTTGCGGCGCGAGTAGTTTGACGCGCACGGCGGCAAGCTCGATTGCCAATGGCAAACCGTCGAGGCGGCGGCAGATTTCAGCAACGGTTTTGATATTTTCGCCGGTTATAGCAAAGTTCGGTTTGACGTTCTGCGCCCGCGTTTTGAAAAGTTCGATTGCCGGAAATTCGTTTAGATTTTCGATTGAAAAAGATGCATTCGGCGGCGGCAATTCGAGCGGGTGAACGTGAAATTCGCGCTCCGATTTCAAGCGCAACGCGGCGCGGCTGGTAACGACAATTTTGAGTTGCGTATCTTCCGCTAAAAATTCTTTGACAAGCGGCGCGGCGGTCAGAACTTGCTCGAAATTGTCCAAAACAACGAGCGTCTGCCGCGTTCGCAAAAAATCTTTAACCGTTTCAACAAGCGATTTTCCGCCCGATTCGGTGATGCCGAGCGTGTTTGTAATTGCCGAAACGACAAAATTTGTTTCGGTCGCGGCGGCAAGTTCGACAAAAAACACGCCGTCCGCAAAATCCGTTTCCAATTCGGCAGCAATTTCACGCGCCAGAGAGGTTTTTCCGCTTCCGCCCGCGCCCGTTAAAGTCAGCAAATTAACTTCACCTTGCCGCAATAAATCTTTAATTTCCGCAATTTCCCGCGCTCGCCCGATGAGCGTCGTTTCAAATTTTTCCCGCGTCGAAACGGGTAAAGTTTTTTCAAAAACAATCAAATCGCGCGAATTTTCATTTGCCGGAACAGTAATTTCAGCGACAAATTTATAACCTTTGCCCGGAATTGTCGCGATGAATTTATTTTCGTTTTTGCTTTCGCCGAAGATTTTGCGAAGTGCGGAGATTTGGACGGTTAAATTATTTTCCTCGACGAACTGACCTTCCCAAACTTTATCCAAAAGCTCGTCTTTCGACAAAATTTTTCCGTGATTTTCAATCAGCGTAAAAAGCAGATCGAAAGTTTTTGAATTGAGCGAAATTATTTCGCCTCGTTTCAAAAGCGTTCGTTTCGCGCCCGAAAGCTCGAAATCTCCGAAGGAAAATGTCTTTTTATCCGCTTCAATCATTAGTGTTTAGGAACTTTTAGGAACTTTTAGCCGCACATTTAAGGACTTTTAGCCTAATTCTCGCTGAAACTGAGTTCATAGATTGCCCGCTTTCAATTATCGAATTTTAACAGAAGTCGGGACGAAGAGGAAAGAAAATGATGAACAGAACGCGACAAATAACAATTGAAACACACAGCATCACGATTATTCGGATAAGCGGCAAACAGCATTCGGCGCATTGCGAGCGTTGCGGCAAAACGGTTACGGCTTTCGCGCCCAAACAAATCGCCGCTTTTTTACAGATTGACGTGGCGGAAGTTTGCCGTCGCGTCGAAACGAAAAAAATTCATTTGATAAACGATGGCGAAAGTGCGGCGATGATTTGCGGCACTTCGCTCGAAGGAAAAAAATTTAACTAAAAATAAAATTTAACAGGAGAAAAATTATGCCAAATCTCGGCTGCACAATAATTCAAAAAGAAAAAGGACTCGGTTGTGAGGTTGAAATCACCTGGGATCTCGGAAAGAAAAGCGGAACCTGGAAAAGAATTAAAGAATCCGCCAGACCGATAACACGAAACGTGAAAGCGTTAAATTTCGGTGAAAGCGGCGATGTTCTTCAGTCGCAGGACACACAGGGAAGCGGGGCTGTCGGTCTTTCTCTCTACGACGCTGGCGCGGCGGCAAATGTCGCCGCCAAAGGAAGCACCGGTTCGCTAGCCCATGTTCATATCATTTGCGGCGATCCCAAATCGGTTGTCGGGCGCGTTGCGATGGGAAATTTATTAAGCGGAAAAGCAATTCTCTGGCGCACTCGTGAAAACGCCGAATATGAACTTTGGTTTTCTTGAATTTGAAAATTCAGAGAAGGATAAAACTATGAAATCGAAAAAACACATTTTGCCGCAGATGTTTGGAATTGCCTTTGTTTGCCTGTGTCTCTCGTCGTGTTTTTTACAGACGAGCAGCACGACCGTCAGAGGTTATGTGCGCGACAGCGGCGGAAAGCCGGTGGCTGATGTCGAAATCAGTTTTGGCGGCGTAGGCAGTGAGTCGAAAACGCGAACGGACGCGAAAGGTTTCTACACCGTGACGGCGAAACATCGTCCGGCGCAGATGCTTTATCTGAACGCCGAAAAAAAGGACGTCGGAAAATACAGCGACAAATTTCCCGGTTTTGCCGCACCGAACGGCGATAAAAATATCGAACTAATGGCAACACTTGGAACAATTCCGAGAACAAGATGATTCAGCGCGGACTTTCCGCCGATCAAAGGAGAACAAACATTATGATTTACAAAATTTTTTCAGCAGGTTTTTTATTAACGTTATTCGCCGCGCTTTTACCGGCGGGTTTGATGATGAATTCGGATGCGGCGGTGGTGAAAACCGTTGATAATTCGGCGGATTCGGTCAAACAAAATGAAAAGGCGATCGAATATTTGAAGCAAAACGGTTCTTACGATTCGCTTGCCGAAGCATTTACGGCGGCACGTTACAAAATCGAACAAAACGGCGAAACGCTCGGCGCAGATAATCAGGCAAATCAGATGCAGGCGCAATTTGACGATAGCGGAAACTTGCGGCTTTCCGGCACGGCACAAAATTGGCAGACCGTGTTCAGATTAAAAAGTTTCGGACGCGGCGCAGAACAATCGGCGGTTGGCGGCGGCACTTGGCAGGCAAAAGAAAATCGCGTTGAAAATCGCCGTGCGGAAATCGGTCTGACCGAATATTTTGAAAATCGCCCCGACGGTTTGGAGCAGGGTTTTATTCTCGACGCGAAACCTTCGGGCGATGAAAATTTGAGTTTGATCTTGCAGACGAGCGGCGAACTAAAACCGTCGGCGAGCGCGGACGGGCAGAAAATTATTTTGTCCGACGCTTCGGGCGCGGAAGTTCTGCATTACGACAAACTGAAAGTCTGGGACGCGGAAAACAAAGATTTGACGGC
>CADEFG010000238.1:4596-7400 GCA_902826505.1 uncultured Acidobacteriota bacterium | reverse complement strand
TTTCATAATATTTATTTCCTCTCTATTAATTTTTACTGCTCAAAAACAGTTTTCTGACTAAATTGGTTTTTTGGGAAAAACGGCGATCACCGTGGCTTTTAACTGTTTGATAAAAGCGGGCGGACTCCGTTTTGAAATCTTTGCGCTGGGAACTTCGACTTGCGCCAAAACCGATTCGGCATCGGCGTTGTGCGTTAAAATAAGCGTTGTTCCATCGGCGTAAGTGACGGAAAGAAGCAATTTGAACGAACTGACACCGGCATTCAGCGCCGGGTTGAGCCGCCAGCGAATTTCAATCACCGATTTGGTTTCGTCCGCACCCGAGATACCGACTTCTTTGATCTCGACGACCTCGACCGGCGCGTCCGGCTTTGTTTCGGCACGCACCGAAACTTGATTTGCCGCCGCCGTCACTGCCAGAAATAAAACAACCTGACTCAAAATTATCAATGTGTTTTTGTTCATCTTCTTTCTGTCCTTTCACTAAATTTTCGAATTGCGATTTTTTCCTCAATCGCAGTTTCGCGCAATTTGAGAACCGTTTGCGTGTCATTTTGTGAATTCCGAAAATTACACGCAAGAAGCTTTCGGGAAAAATAAAGAGCATAACTCTCTCTGCTTATGCTCTTTATTTCAGCGTCAATAGTTTGTCCTACTGCGAAGTTGACAGCGTGTATTTGAATTTTTTGAGGGCGCTGCCAAAACTTGCCACTTCGACCCGCACGATTTTGCCTTCGATGCCCGTGACATCGATCGATTTAGCGCCTGTGCTGTTGTTTTCGTCGAACTTGATCGAGCCGAGCGAGGTGAGTTTTCCGTTGATGTCAATCGCGCAGATTTTAACAAGCGCGCCGTTTCCGCCGTCGGTTTTATTGACGGTGACTTTCATCGTATTTTTGGGCGACGGTGCGCCGGCTTGGAACGTGCGATTTGTCCCGGCAAGCAAATTGCCGTTTTGGGCTTCGCCGACGAAAAGAATGCGGTCGCCCGGTCCGAAACGGTTGTCTTTGGCTAATTGCTTGAGAGTCGGGAGAATCTTGTTATAGGTTTGAACGGCGATGCAAACTTTTTCCGGGATTTTGGGATTGGGAATCAATTTTGCGCATTCTTCCGTGAACTTGTCATAAATTTTCTTGGCGACCGTCGCGTCGTCGTTATTACAATCGGCGCAGGATGCTGATTGATCCATTGACGGAATAAAGCCAAAACCCAACGCGATGGCGAAAACTAAACCGAAGATTGATTTAACTGCTAATTTTTTCATTTTTATACGCTCCTTAAAATTTTTGTTGATTTCGTTATCGAACACGAGAAGTTTCGCGCAGTTTGAAAACCGTTTGCGTGTGATTTTGTGAATTCCGAAAATTACACGCTGAAATTTTTTAATTAAAGTAGTATGTTTTTGACGTTAAAAACGTAAATCAAGATATTTTGAGAAAGACGCACGGGTTGGGCAATTTGGACAATCTGGAATTTGAAATCTGAAATCTGGAATCTGAAATTTAATTTATGACGATGCAGGCGAACTTCAAAGATGAATGGCTCAACCAGGCTTTTCAGCTTGCCTTTTTTATTCACAAGAATCGCGAAACCGCAAAACGGATCGCGCTGCAAGCGATGAATAAACTCGAAGTTGCCTCAAACGCACAGTTCAAACGTTATTACTACACACCGACCGGACGCGCCGAAACCGCGCGCGCGACGCGCAGCCGGGTTTCGTTGAACGATCAACAGCTTTTGCAAAGACTCGTTTTTGCCGAATCCGAAATCTTCGAGCGCGAAATAGAACGGACAGAGCGCGCGGACGAAAAAAATCTATTGATTCATTTCATCAAACATCTCGTGCGCATCTCGCTCAAACGAAATTCGTTTTACGTGACGCTCGGTGTTTCGCGGATTCTTCATAACTACGGAACGGCGGACGCGATGGAGATTTACAATATCGTCGTGCAGGACCCGGAAAGAGTTCACGACGATTATTATTACCGTTCGCGCAAAGGCGTTTTGATGAAGGAATTAAAGACGCGTTTCGACGGACTACTCGAAACCGTCAAAGGCAATCGCGGCGAAGAACGATTTGATTATCAAACGGAGACGGAAGATTTGGCGGAAACCGCCCGCGAATGTCTGAAATTTTTTACGCCGTGGAACAGCCGCTGCACGATTCCCGAAAATTTCGACCCGCTCAGCGACATCATCAAACCGTTTTATTTTGATAAAAACGATCCTGACGAAGAACATCTGACGGAAGTCAACCGCATTCACGCCGCGCTTCACCCGGCGTGTTTCAAACGTCTGACCGAAGCGTTAAATCTGCCGCCATCGGAAGAAAAAATGGAGATTCCAAAATTTATGATAAACAACAAGACTGCAAATTTTGACGATCAAGATTGGCGCAATCCGCCCGATTTGAGCGCGGACGAGCTTGAGCAAATGAAAGGCGTTCTGGCGGCGCAAGCCGAAAACCGCAAGGCTATGAACGCCAACGTTTTGCGCGTCGTGGCGGACGGCGCGGAAACGGCGCGGATCAATCTGGACGAAACCGGCGCGGTCAAATTCGAGCTCGACGAAAGCGCCGAGCTCATCGAAGTCCGTGTCGTCGAAAAAGACGGCGAAGCGGTTTTGGCGACGCATCTTTTGAGTTTTGACGAGCTGGAAAAAGGCGTTCGGTCGCAGTCGGTCGTGCTCGAAGGCGGGCAAAAAGTCTCGTTCGATTTTCAGCCCGAGTTTGACGAATACGGCGAAATCAGCGGCTTGAAATGCGCGGTCAATTATGCCGAAACCGCGTGGCAAAGACGCTTTGC
>CADEFG010000238.1:2394-4496 GCA_902826505.1 uncultured Acidobacteriota bacterium | reverse complement strand
TCCGGATAAACCACAACAAATTGAAGAAAAAGCACCGCGCAAGGTTTTGGCGGTTAATAAAGATAAACCGAAAGATTTAGAAAAATCTGCGCCGCCAAAGAAAAATGAGGTCGAAATTCCGCAACCTCAAGTCGCCAATAATAATTCTCCGAAGAAAAAAGAAAATACCGATGCGAACGGTATTTTGCGCGTGCCGATTCGTGAAAATAAGGATTTCCCCGAAAAGAAAATAAATCCTAGTCGAGATATTACTAAAAAGCGTTTTCCCGGAAAATCGTTAAACGAGATCAAGCAGATTTATATTGAAGTTTCGGGCGACGAAGTTCTCAGCAGGCAAATTCGCGAACAGATTTCCGCCGAGCTGCAAAAAACGACCGGTTTCGCGATTGTTGACAACAAAGAACAAGCCGATGCCGCTTTGAAGGTTTATGTCCGGCATGAATCGGACGGCGACGAACCCGAAGATAAAAGCGTCACGCTGATCGTCCGGCTCGTCAATGCGCGCGGGTTTGTGATTTATCCGAACCTGAAACGGGTTTCGGGCTGGAAATACGTCGGCGTGATTTCAAAACTGCCGCCGCGCATCGCTCAGGATTTGGCAAAAACCGTCAATGGTAAAAAATAAAGCGGTTTTTCGAATTCTAAATTTTTTACTTCCGGAATCACGAAGGGTTGAAAGCTGAAAGCTAATAATTGCGGTATTTCAGCTTTCAGCTTTGCCGAAAAATATTTTTCAGCTTTTGTTCTTCATAATTTCTTCATAAAAACCGGCGCTGCAACAAAAACTTCTCATAATTTCTTCATAAAAATTTCAATATTTCCTAAAGATTTTGCCCGCTCGTCCACGCTAAATTAGCTTCTGCCTAAAGAAATTTCCGTCAACCAAAAGGAGTTAAAAATGAAAAGAGATGTGAATAGTTTGATTTACGGTTACGCGTTTATTTTATCGTTTGTTTTTTCGTGTTTCGGGCAAAATCATACGGCGCAGATTCCCGATGCCAAAAAAGACTTTCCGACCACGCTCGAATTTGCGCAAACCGTCGAGCGTGAAATCACGACCGGCGAAAGCCACGTCTACAAAATCAAATTAGCCGCGCGACAATTTATCAAAATTGAAGCCGAACAGAATGATTGCGACATTATGTTAGTTTTGAAATCGCCTGAACAAATTAACATTTTCGAGTTTAAAGACGATAATTATCAAAACGGAAAAGAAACACAAACGGCGGCGGTCGAAACGGCAGGCGAATACGAGCTGAAAGTTATGTCGCTTGATGACCCCGATCAGAAAGGCAAATACACGCTCAAAATAGCCGAGCTTCGTTCTGCTACCGAAAAAGAATTAAGCCAGACCGGCGGATTTCAAATCATCAACGGAGTCGCCAAAAATATCAAGACCGGCACGGCAACCGCTGACCAGCTGCGGCAGACCATCGTCGATTTTCAAATTGCTCTGGAAAAATTTCGCTACGCCGGAAACCGCAAATACGAAGCTCTGGTGCTTTCTTCGATCGGCAATTTTTATACACGATTGGGCAATTGGAATAAAGCCGTCGAATTGCAGCAGCAGGCTTTAGAAATCAACCGCAGTATCGGCGCGGAAGACGATATTTCGATGCTGCTTTCAAATATGGGCACGACTTATTCACGCAATAACGAGCCGCAACAAGCGCTGGAAATGTTCTACGAAACGATTTCGGTTTCAATCAAGCGCGGAGATGTTTTAAATCACAGCCGCGCCTTAAATCTGATCGGCAACGTCTATGAAAATCTCGGCGATATAAATCGGGCTCTAATCTATTACACTCAGGCGCTCGAAAAAGCACAGGAAATTTCTCAGGAAAATTTTATCGCCGATGCGTTCGATAATTTAGGCAAAGCAAATTTCGCTTTAGGTGAAAATCAAAAAGCGGCGGAATTTTTTCAGAAAGCCGTTCTGACCGCCCGCAAAATTAGCAATAAAAGACAAGAAGCAACTTCACTCGGCAATCTCGGACAAACTTTTTTTGCGCTTGGCAACCAGACCAAAGCGCTCGAACTTTTTACCGAATCGCTCGGCATTTATCGCTCGCTCGGCGACAAAATCGGCGAAGCCGGAACGC
>CADEFG010000238.1:0-2384 GCA_902826505.1 uncultured Acidobacteriota bacterium | reverse complement strand
ACAAAACGGAAGAGTCGATAAACTTGATCGAAAAGATCCGCGCTCGTGTCCAAGCGGTCGAACTGCGCGATTCGTTTTCGGCAAATTTGCAGGATTATTATGCATTTTACATTGAACTTTTAATGACGCGGCAAAAAAATGTGCCCGACAAAAATTTTGCGGCACTTGCGCTTCAGGCAAACGAACGCGCCCGCGCCCGCGGTCTTTTAAATCTTCTGGCGGAATCGAACGCCGATATTCGGCAGGGCGTCGACGCGAAACTGCTTGAAAAAGAAACCGATTTGAAAAATCTTTTGGCGGCGCGTCTGGAAAATTTGACCAAAGTTTTGAACGGTAAATCGGATAACACAACGGCGGCAAAGTTAAAAAACGAAATTGAGCTGATCCGCGCCGAATATGATCAAACTCAAGTGCAGATTCGGGCGGCAAGTCCGCGTTACGCCGCTTTGACACAGCCGAAAACGCTGTCTTTGACGGAAATTCGAAACGAAGTTTTAGACGCGGAGTCCGCCTTGCTTGAATATGCGCTCGGCGAAACGAAAAGCTATCTGTGGATCGTCACGAAAGACGATTTTCAGACGATCGAGCTGCCCGCCAAAAGCGAGATCGAAAAAACGGCGCGTGCCTTTTACGATTCAATGACGGCGCGCAACAAAAATATCAAGTTTGAAACCGCCGAAGAAATGGAGCTTCGCGTTAGGCAGTCGGACACGGATGCGAAGGAATATTCAAAAGCTTTGAGCCGGATGATTCTCGCGCCCGCTCTGCCGTTTGTCGCCAATAAACGTTTATTGATCGTCGCGGACGGTGCGTTGCAGTATATTCCGTTTGCCGCGCTGACTGTTTCAAACCCGCAAAGCAAAGAACGATTTTTGATCGAAAACAATGAAATCGTCAGTTTGCCGTCGGCTTCGACCCTCGCGATTTTGCGCCGTGAAACAAAGAACCGACCGCTCGCGCCGAAAACCTTGGCAATGTTTGCCGATCCGGTTTTTGATAAACAGGACGAGAGACTGCAAACGGCAATTGCCGATCAAAACAAAATTGCACCCAAGCCGAAATTTAGGGTTGAGAATATCGCGATGTCGAAAAATCTGAGACAAGGCTTCTCGCGCGATTCCGATTCGGAAGGCTTGAATCTCGAACGTTTGCCGTTCACGCGCCGCGAAGCCAATTTGATAACTTCGCTGGTTCCGGCAAACCAACAGCAAAAAACGCTCGATTTTGAGGCGAACCGCCAAACGGTTCTGTCGGCTAAATTGTCGGATTACCGCTACGTTCACTTTGCCACGCACAGTTTTATCAATAACCAAAACCCTGAACTGAGCGGCATCGTTTTTTCGCTGATCGATGAAAACGGCAAAGATCAGGACGGTTTTTTGCGAGTCAACGAAATTTTTAATTTGAAATTGCCGGTCGAAATGGTCGTTTTGAGCGGCTGCCGCACGGGTCTCGGCAAAGAGATCAAAGGCGAGGGTTTGATCGGACTGACGCGCGGCTTTATGTATGCCGGTGCGCGGCGCGTGACCGTTAGTTTGTGGGACGTCAACGATGAAGCGACCTCGGAGCTGATGACGCAATTTTACCGCGAAATGTTCGGCGCGAAAAAGCTTGCGCCGACCGCCGCACTGCGTCAGGCGCAAATCGCGATGCTCAAAGACAAACGTTGGAACAACCCGTATTTTTGGGCGACATTTATCATACAGGGCGAGCCGAAAAATTAAGACAGCTTGATCATGCTTTATACAAAAACGAGAACAACGCGAAAATCGTCAATCGGCAATCGTTATGAAAAAACTCCCGAAGAGTTTAATGAAATTCCGCGCGGCAGAGCCGCGAGGTATCAAAAAAGGCGAAGTTGAATATTTTCCTGCCACTTGCCTTGATCTTTGACATATTGCTTTATCACGTCTTCGGTTGTATGCGATCCGACCGTGCTGATGAAATATCCGGCACTCCAGAATGCGCCGCCCCACAATTGCTTTTTCACTTCCGGCATCTGCCGAAATATTTCTTTCGCCGTGATTGACTTTATAGTTCGCACAATCTTTGTCGGACTGTAACTTGGCACCGATTGCACCAGAAAATGCACGTGGTCGGTATCAACTCCGATTTCCAGAAACTCAATCTCGTAACGTAAAGATATTTCTTCGCATATTTCTTTGAGTTTCTCATCCACTTCCGGCGTAAAGACGGCTTTCCGATACTTTGCCGGACAGACGATGTGATAAAGCAAGATGTTGACGTTGTGCTGTTTCCGAATGAGTTGACTCATTCACACAGTATATTCCGTAGCAGAGCTACGGGGAATTACACCTATTACGAATCGATTAAATCTTCTTTATCAAAGCTAACATCAATGGATTTTCGCAGTTTCTCAATTT
>CADEFG010000237.1 GCA_902826505.1 uncultured Acidobacteriota bacterium | reverse complement strand
AGAATTTCATATTTTTTGTTCCTTAATACTCGATAAATTATCTTAGTTTTTAGGTAAAACGAGGAACTGCCGCATCCGTTCAGGGTTGCTTAATTGTCTTTAAGTAAATCGTCAAGCGTTACTTTCTTTTGCGTTTCCGCTGTTTTTACCGGAGTTGCCGTCGGTTTTTTGGCTTGCGCCGGGGTTGGGGTGGTGGCGGCTTTTTTGATCGCGGTCGGATTGGAAGTCTCGGTTTTTACTTCTGTTGACGTTGGCGGTTGAGTTGTTGTGTCGGAAGTTGCCTGATAGCTCGAAACGGGCGCGGTTTCATCGGTCGGCGCCGGAGCGGTTTCGACACTCGGCGCGGGAATAGCGGCATTGGTCGAAGTCATTGCCGGTGCGGTTTCGGGAGATTTGGTTTTTGTGAAAGACCAGATTCCGAATCCGGCGCCGCCCAAAACCACGAACGCCACCGCCGCTGCCGCCACTTTTTTAAAAGCATTGCTTTCTTTTCGCGCTTCGGCAAACATTCCTGAAAAATCATCGGTGGTATGCTCGGGGGCAAAAACTTCCTTTCTCGGTTCGGGAATAACTTCGGCGGGCGGTTCGGGCGTAAATTTCTGAACGGGTTCCGGTTTGATGACCGCCGGTTTGGCGATCAACGGTTTTTCGGCTTCCGCTTTGATTGTCGCCGGTTCGACCGCGATCGGTTTTTCGGCTTCCTTTTCGAGCAGACGCTTTTCGGCTTCGGCGGCGCGGCGTTCGGCTTCCAGCCTTTGTTCTTCGGCTTTCCGCAACTGCTGTTTGATCAATTCCAACTGACGAGCCTGCTCGCCTTCGATTTCCGGGTTCTTTGGCGGAACGACCGGTGCGGTTTGCAGCTCAGACGGTTTTTGTTCGACCAGCGGAATTTCCAGAACGGCGTCGTCTTCACGTTTGATCGGCTTGATTTCCGCAGGTTTTGCCTGTTGTGGCTCGACCGGTTTGGCGGGTTTGACCTCGGTTGCCTCGCGCTCTTTGACGCGGACGAATGCCGTTCGCAAAACCTGCCGCATAATGACCGCCGAACTAAAACGATTTTCACGTTTGATTTCAAGCGCCTTCATCAAAACATTTGAGATCTCGGTCGGAACCGCCGGATTGAGTTTGCTCGGACTTTGCAGCGGGTCGGATTTGCCTTCCAGAATATCGATCGAGCGCGTCAGCGAATCAGCCGGGATCCGCGCCGTCAAAAGATGATAAAGCGTGGCGGCAAGCGCGTATAGATCGCTGCGGGTATCAAGCGGCTGTTCCAAAATCCTTTCGGATTTTTCATCGTAATTGGTCAGGATGACCTTTTGCGAAGCGGCATCGAGTCCGTCCCAAATCTGTTCGAGCGGCAAATAGGGCAGAACCGCGGCATCGAAAGTTTGGTTTGAACCGATGGTTTCGGCTTTTTCATCCGCGCCTTTAATGATGTTGAAAACCATCAGTTTAACTTTGCCGTTTGTCTCCAACCTGACATTCGAAGGCTTGATCTCGCCATGAATGACCGGCGGATTTTGCGTGTGCAGATAGTTGATTCCATCAAGCAGCCGGTCTGCCCAATTTCCGACATCGGTCAGCGGAAACGAACTGTTGTTCTTTTCGAGCAGTTCGCCCAAAGTGTTGCCGTCAATGTATTCCGTGACAAGGTAATGACGATCGACCTCCGAGAAAAAATTCTGAACATGCGAAAGCGATTCGTGTTTGATCTCGGAGAGGCGTTTTGCCTGATCGGTAAAGGCGAGTTTGTTTGTTTCGAGCTGCGCCGCCGTCGTCACTTTTCCTAAATTATCACGGATTTCTTTGAGCAGAACATTTGCTTCGAGAACATTGTCATAGGCTTCATAACCCATCCCGATTCCATTCTGTCCGAGCTGGTTAATAATACGATAGCGTCCTTGTTGTAGAATTTGATTTATTGTAAGCATATGCAGGGGGTACGAACGGGAAGTTTTGTTCGTCGAGATATATTATAACGATTGTGAGTAAATAATGAAAGTACTTTGTTGTAAAAATTTAAACAATTTTTTGCAAATGCCGATATGAGTTTTTTTTATCTTTTTAAGGGTAAAAAGTAAGCTTTTTTCGTGGTTTTAAAAAAGAAAAAAGTTCGAACCTGATATTTAAAGTTCGAACTTTTTTCCGATTTAAGAGAAAGATTTTTGTTTATTGTTCCATCTGCTGAGCTCTTCGGCGGTCGGCGGCAGCGAGATCGCTTCTGCCGATTTTGTCATAGGCAAGCGCCCGATTCTTGTAGGAATTGACCGATGGCTGGAGGCTGATCGCCTGCGTATAATCATTGATCGCCGCCTGGTAGTCGCCCTGCGAGAAATAGCAAATGCCGCGATACCGATAGGATTCGACTTCTTTCGGAGCAAGACTGATCGCTCTCGAAAAATTGGTAATCGCCTGACTGTAATTATCCTGATCGTAATAAATTCTGCCGCGATAGTAATACGCATCGGAATCGCCGGGTTTTAACTGGACGACCCGCGTAAAATCAGCGAGTGCCGAATCGTAATTTTTTAAGGAAAAATACGCCAGCCCGCGATTGTAATAAGCGCTGTCAAAATCGGGTTTCAGGCGAATAGCCGTCGTCGTATCGGAAATCGCCGCCGAATAATTTTTGCGCGGGTCGATATAAACAACGGCGCGCGTGTTGTAGGCGTAAGCAAATTTCGGATAAAGACGAATGGCTTCGCTGTAATCACGAATGGCTTGTTCGTAGTTGCCGATATCACGATAGGCGATACCGCGTTTGAAATAAGCCAGACTAAAGCCTTTGTATTTGTCTAAGGTTTCAGTGCATTTATCGATAATGGTGTTTGAATCATCGCTTGTTTTGTAAAACACGCAAGTGATATATTCCTCATTTCTGAGCGCGGGATTAGTGCGCAGCGCCGAATCATAGTCTTTATATGCTTTTTCGATGTCGCCGAGATAATTGTGCGAAAATCCGCGCCGGACATACGCCAGACTGTCATTTGGGTTGACTTGTAAGGCTTTGTTGAATTCGACAATCGCCGATTCAAAATCATCGGCATCAAAAAAATCGTCGCCGCGTTTATGATAGTCGGTATTTCTGGTTGTCGTCGTGACGGTTGGTCGCGGCGTCGGCGTTCTGACCGGCGACGGACCGTTTTGCCGGATCGCTTCGACCAATGTACTATTGGCGCCGGCTGCTCGTAATTCCTTTTCGATCTCGGGCGTCAGCGCAAAGGTGACGCCGCGTTTCCAAACTGCGTCGGTCAAAAGTTTGTTTCTTTGAGTCAAAGTGACTTTTGTCGACTTTAAACCGATTGAAATATCCGCCAGGGTCAGTTTTGCCTGCGCCCCGGCAGGGTTCCACCCGACACCCAGCGAAAACACCGCCGAAATCAGCGCAAAACCTACGATCAACAACAAACGATTAGGTTTTGCCTGAGAAAAAACTCGAACTTTCATTTACTCTCCTTACCTGCCATACAAAAAATTAATAGGATGTTACGCGAATTTTATCAGCGAAAATGTTTTAATGCAATAAAAATCAGGCGGTCTTTTGTTTCAGTAAAAGACCGCCTGAAATTTGTACTCGACGCGGTGAAAAGCTATTCGGTGTCGTTGATGATGTCGTCAACCGAAACCGATTTCTTGGGTCGGGCTTTCGGCTCTTTTTGCTGATTCGGCGCGGGTTGCAAAGGCGTTTGCCGCGGAATCGTCGGTTTCACCTGGGTTGTCGGTTTTGTCACGACCGGCGGTGTCGTCGAAGATGTCGTCGGCGTTGGCGTGGCGCCGGCTCCTCCCGAACTGCCGTTGGTGTTTGATGTCGATTCAGCCGAGGGCTTCGGGGTCACCGTTGCCGTCGTTGTCGCGTTCGTATTTGAAACCGGAGATTGGCTGGTATTGGTATTATCCGTTTCTCCGGTGTTTGATTGCTGCCACAGCCAAAGACCGGCACCGGCACCGGCGACTCCTAAAAACAGCAAGAGCAAAACCGGCAGAACCCATAAAATCTTGTTTGATTTTTTGGGCGCAGTTTCATAATTCTGCACGTATTCAGGATTTGGCGAAATCGGATTATTCGTATAACCCGCGCCGCCGGTCGAAAACTGGTTGGGCGGATAATTCGGCGGCGGAACGGTGCCGCCGGTCGAAACTCCGGCAAAATTAATTATTTCGGTCGGCGGCTGATTGGTGCCGGTTTGATATTGATTGCCGCCGGTATTGAACGGCTGGTTTCCGCCGGTGTTGAACGGACTGTTCGGGGTTGGCGAAGAACCGCCCGTCGTTTGTCCGAAATTTTGTCCGTAACCGATTCCGCCGCTTTGAATCGTCTGTTCGGAAATCGGCTGTTGCGAATTCAAATTTAATTTTTCGGGCGGAATTTGTTGGGTCGCCGCATCTTGCAGCGTTTGACCGCCAAGGTGTGTTTGTTGTTGCCGCTGAACTTCGATCAGCCGCAGGCGTTCCTGCTCGACCGCCCAGGCATCCTGTTTTGAAAGCTCAAGCGTGTTTTCCAGTTGATTTGCTTCACGGACTTTGACGGCGGCAAGCGCCTGATGCAAAGCCTGCTGCATTTCGATCGCCGAAGTAAATCTTTTATCGTAGTCAACTTCCATTGCCTTCAGCAAAAGATTCGAGATTTCGGGCGGAATTCGTTTGTTCAAAGAGATCGGATTAGAAAGCGGGTCGGCTTTATTCGACCAGACCTCGATCGTTCTTTTGAGCGCATCGATCGGCAAAACTCCGGTCAAAAGATGGTAAACGGTCGCCCCGAGCGCGTAAAGATCGCTTCGCGCATCGGCATTTTGCAGCAATACGGCTTGGATTCGGGCTTCGAATCGCTGGGTCAGAACTTCGCGGAAAACCGGATCGAGGACGCGGAAAATCTGTTCGATCGGCGAATAATTAAGCGTTGCCGCGACAAAGGTTTGATTATTGATGGTCGTCGAATTCGGCGGTTCCGCGCCGCCTTTGGCGATCCCGAAATCGAGCAGTTTGATTTTGCCGCGCGGCGTGATTTTCAAATTTTGCGGTTTTAGGTCGCGGTGATAGATCGGCGGATTCTGCGTGTGCAGGTAATCGAGCCCGTCGAGCAACTGTTCCATCCAGCGCAGCACGTCTTCGAGCGGAAACGGCGTTTGCCGTTCTTCGAGAAGTCCGCCCAAATCTTTTCCTTCGACGAGCTCCATAACCAGAAACTGGCGATTCGTGTCGGTAAAATAATCGCGGACGTGCGGCACGGCTTCGTGTTTGATCTTGGCGAGAATCTTGGCTTCGCGCTCGAAGGCGCGCAAGATCATTTCCTGTTGTTTGGGGTTTTGGGAATTCGCCGCGATCATGATTTCCTTGAGCGCGCAGGTTGTATCGAATACGCTGTCGTGTGCTTCATAAACCGCGCCCATTCCGCCGTGCCCGAGCTGGCGAAGAATGCGGTAACGACCATGAAGTATTTCATTTACTAAAAGCATTTTTGTTTGAACGTCCGAAAAAGATTTATATCTCGCAAATTATAACCGTTTTTTGAGAAAATTGAAAAAGATTTTACAAAAATCCGCTTTTGTCGCCTTAAAAAAAGATGTTTCTGGAGTTTTTTCGGGCAGCGGGAAATAAAATTTTGTGGTTTTGGTATAAATAGTTGGAGCAAATTTCGGGCGGGACAAATTTTATTTAAATGTTTGGTTTTGGCAAAAGCAATAAAAAAAGCGAGTGGGAGGATTTTGAAAACGAGGCGCTGCCGCATCTCGAAAGTCTTTACCGGACGGCGCGCTGGCACGTCGGAAACGAAACGGAAGCCGAGGATCTGGTGCAGGAAACCTTTGCGCAAGCCTTGAGTTCGTTTCATCGCTACGAACGCGGAACAAATTGCCGCGCCTGGTTGATGAAGATCATGGAAAATCTCAGTCACAAACGCTGGCGCAAGCTCGGGCAGCTAAAACTCGTCGCCGATACGGAGGAAAAAATCGCCGAAACGATCGCCTTTGAACCGCCGACGCCGCAAAACATCACCGATCAGGAAATTTTGACGGCGCTCGAAAAGATTCCGCCGCAATTTCGGAAAATCGTCGTGATGACGGATGTCGAAGAATTCGCTTACCGCGAAGTTGCCGATATTCTGCAAATTCCGATCGGGACGGTGATGTCGCGTCTGCACCGCGGACGCAAACTGCTGCGGGCAGAATTAGCCGTTTACGCGAAAAATTACGGAATTGACGATGCCGAAGAAGCATCAAATTATTAAAAGCTATGAATTGTAAGGATTTTCGGGAAATTGCCGACTCATATTTGAGTAACGAACTGCTCGTCGAAACCAATCACGAAGTCTTGCGGCATCTGGAAAATTGCGCCGATTGTCGCCGGGAACTCGCCGCGCGCCGCATTTTGCGTGAAAAATTACGCGAAGCCGTCAAACGTGCGCCGCAAAGTCAGTTGAATGCGGCATTTGCGGCGCGTCTGACGAACGATCTGCGCGATCATTACGCGGCGGCGCAAAACCGCGGGAGTTTTGCAAATTTTATCCGTACAAATCCGGTTTTCGCGGGAGTTTTGGCGGTTTTGGTTATGTCGGCAATGATCGGTTTGGTCTGGCAATTCGGACGCACCGCAAAACGCGATCAAATCGCCGATTTGAATCCGCCGACGCTCAATCAGGCGAATACAAACCGGGAAGAGAAAAGTTCTTTGCAGATTCATCGCGCGTCTTTTGCCTTGATGGAAAAGGACGCGGTCGGCGATCATAAATATTGCGCTTTGAAATTCAGCTTAAAAGAAATTCCGATCAGTTTGGACGAAGCCGCGAAAAAATACGGCAAATTCAACAAAGGTCTGGACAAAGCCGTGATCGAACCTTTGCAGGAAGTTTTCGGCGCCAAGGTGAAATTTCTCGAAGCGCATTCGTGCGTCATCAACGGCAGACGTTTCGCGCATGTCGTCGTTAAATATCAGGAACGCGTGATCTCGGTTCTGGTTGCCAGACGCGAAGACGGCGCAGAATCCGAAAACAGCGATGCGATCTCGTGTCAATCGCTCGAAGATTTGCGCATTGCGTGTTTTGAAACCGCTAAATTCGGCGTCTTCGTCGTTTCGGATTTGGACGAATCGGAGAATCTGAAATTGGCGCGGACGCTTTCGCCGTCGGTCAAAAAGCATTTTGAACAAAGCGAAAGTAAGGCATAAAATCAAATAAAAGAGATGGCAACAAACGATATAAAATCAAGCGAGATCACGCCCGAAAAGGTTTATCTGAACCGGCGCAATTTTATCCGCGCCGCGCTGCTTGCCGGAACGAGCGTCGCGACCGGTTTGACGTATCGCTTTTTCAACCCGCCGCCGCCGAAAGAAGTCGTCACGGCGGAAATCAAGGATATTAAACAAACGACCGAGTTTACATCGGCAGACAAACCGAATTCGTTTGAAGAAATC
>CADEFG010000236.1 GCA_902826505.1 uncultured Acidobacteriota bacterium | reverse complement strand
GATATATACGCGCAGCGCGGAGCTTTGGGCGCAATTCACGCGGCGCTTAAAAATTGCGAAAGCAAATTGGCGATAGTTTTAGCCGTTGATCTACCGTTCGTGACGCCCGCAGCGCTCGAAAATCTTTCAAAGATCGCGCTTTCGTCAAACAAATTCGTCGCGTTCGTGCCGCGCCAAACCGACGGCAGAGCGCAGCCTCTATGCGCCGTTTACCGCGTCAAATACTGTCTTTCGCCGCTCGAAAAACTCATTCAGGAAAACGATTCGGCATCCGTCCGCGACTTTCTCGAGGTTGTATCCCCGAAATACATCCAAGCCGCTCAACTCAGCGAAAACGAAAATCTGCTTTTCAATGTCAATACTCCGGCAGATTTCAGCCAAATGCAAAAATCTGCCGGAGAAGCTTTGAAGCAAAACCGCAATTTATAATTTTAGCTTCAGACCGCCGGAATTGACCGCTCTAAAAGCCATTTGACTGCTGATTCCTCATCTAAAAAAATTTTTAATCGAGCGGATACTTTATCGGCGGCGATCATTTCAAACTGGCGTCCGCGCCCGAAATCGGCGATCGATTTCATCAAAATAGCGGCTTTTCCGTCACCGATGCGCTCATCGTTTTTTTCATGATTGGCGCTTGCTCGTGCCATCAAACCAATGGTCGTAAAACCGAATTGCAGTTGTCGGTGGTCGAATAAAATATCGGTTCCCGGCTTCCAAAAATCTCGTGAAACTATATCTTCGATCATTCGGGCGTGATCTGCGAGGGTGAAATTGCCATTGGTTCGAACGGTGGCAAAATCCTTGTCTTTCTTAAATTCAGCAATCCAATCCATAATACGTTCTTGCTAAAAGCAAAACTTGTATTATATAAAAATCTATCGTTTTTGCCACCCCGATTAATACTGTTTTATGGAATTTCTTTATGCGTCCCAATCGGGCGTGTGAAAGATTCCCTCTTTATCAACGCGCTGATAAGTATGCGCGCCGAAGAAATCGCGTTGAGCCTGGATCAGATTAGCGGGCAAACGTTCCGAACGAAAAGCGTCGAAATAGGCGAGCGCCGACGACAAACAGAGCGACGGAATCCGGCTGTCGGTGAATTTCGCGTTGATCGTGCGCCAATCTTCGCGGTTTTCGCTCAAAATCTCGGCAAATTTATCGTCCAGCATCAGATTCGGCAAATCCGGATTCGCGGCAAAAGCGCGGCGCATTTCTTCGAGCAAGGCAGAGCGGATGATACAACCGCCGCGCCAGATACGGGCGATTTCCGCGAGATTTAAGCCGTATTCTTTCTCGGTCGAAACCGTTTGCAAAAGCGACATTCCCTGCGCGTAGGTCGTGATGAACGAGGCGAGCAGAGTGTTTTTCAGCTGTTCGACGAATTTTTCGAAATCCGCCGCCGCGTTTTTTTTCAAATCTTGATTGTTTGATGTATCGGCGGTGCTTTCGACCGTTTTTTCGGCTTGTTCGATTTCCCGTTCGCCGATCTTTGCTTTTTGCTGTTCGCTGACCGCGGTTTCAACGTCGTGTTTCGCAAATTCGGCTTTCAGATCGTGCTGCGGCTCGCTGCGGACCCGTTCGCCATTTGATTTTTTTTGATGTTCCTCGCTCGGCGGTCGGCTGCCGAATTTTTCGGCAATCAGCAAACGAATTTCCTTCTGCGCGGAGATCTGGCGCATCGAAACGGCGGAATCGATCGTCGGGATCGGCACGCCGAAATCCATCGCGGCTTGCGAAGTCCATTTGCCCGTGCCTTTTTGCGCGGCTTTATCGAGAACCATTTCGACGAGCGGCTGACCGGTTTCGACGTCGGTTTTCTTTAATACTTCCGCCGTGATCTCGACGAGAAAAGAATTTAGTTCGGAATCGTTCCATCGGGCGAAGGTTTCGCTCATCTGCCGGTAATCCATCTTCAGAACTCGCAGCATAAAATCGTAGGTTTCCGCCAAGATCTGCATCAAACCGTATTCGATGCCGTTGTGCACCATTTTGACAAAATGACCCGCCGAACCTTTCCCGACGAACGCCGCGCACGATTCGCCGGCAACGCGCGCCGAAGCCGCTTCGAGAATTTTTTCAACCTGCGCGTAAACTTCCGGTTTGCCGCCGATCATGATGCTCGCACCGTGGCGCGCGCCTTCTTCGCCGCCCGAAACGCCGACGCCGAGAAATTCGATGCCTTTTTCGGCGAGCGTTTTTTCGCGCCGTTCGGTTTCTGGAAAATGCGAATTTCCGCCGTCGATGACGATGTCGCCCGCGTCGAGACTTTGCAGCAGATCGTTGATGACAATGTCAACGACCTGCGCCGGCACGAGAATCATAACTTTGCGCGGACTTTCGAGTTTATCAAGAAATTCCGGCAGATTTTCCGCTGTTTGCAGGTCGTAATCCTTGCCTTCTTCGAGTAAAAACGCGCGTTTTTCAGCGTCCAGATCATAACCCGCGCCCGAAAATCCGTGTTCCGCGACGTTCAAAAGAAAATTTCTGCCCATCGTTCCCAGACCGATCATACCGAATTGTGCTTTTGTCATAAGAGAAATTTTAACCACAAAGCCGCGCCGGCACAAAGCTAAAATTAATCTTTGTATTCTTTGCCGCTTTATGGTGAAATTTCTGTTATGAAAACTTTGCTCGAAGCTATTCGCCCGACCACTTTTATCGAATCGCAAAAACTCCGCGATTTTCTCGGACTTGAGCTGACGATCGCGGCAGAAACATTTCAGCACACCGGCAGTTTCAAATTCCGCGCCGCTTATAATCTGGCGCTGAATGTCGAAAACGCTGAAATTTTAACGGCTTCGTCGGGAAATTTCGGACAGGCGCTCGCGTATGCGTGTTTTTTGCTGAAAAAAAAATGCGTCGTCGTGATGCCCGAAACTTCGGCGAAGGTCAAGATCGAAGCCGTCAAATCATACGGCGCGACGGTTGATCTCGTGAATACCAAAATCGTCGGCAGAAGCGCACGCGTCGCGCAGTTAGCCGCCGAAATGCCGTCGGCTTACGTCGCTTCGCCGTATGACGATTTGTTGGTCATCGATGGAAACTCGACGATCGGCGACGAGCTTGCGGCGCGGGATTTTGAGGTTGTCATTTCGCCGATCGGCGGCGGCGGTTTGATTTCGGGAATTTCCAAAGGTTTGTGCCGAAATAATTCGCAGGCAATTTTGGTCGGTGCCGAACCGCTGCTCGGCAACGACGCGGCACGTTCGCTGAAAGCCGGAAAGATCGTCGCCAACGAATCCGAACCGCCGACGATCGCCGACGGTGCGCGGACGCTTTCGCTCGGGGTTCAAAACTGGGAAATCATCAAAGAGGGCGTTTCGGAGATCATCGAGGTCACGGACGAAAAAATTGCCGAAGCCGTCCGGATTTATTTCGGTTTGGCAAATCTCAAAGCGGAACCGACCGGCGCTTTGGCATTGGGCGCAATTCTAGAAAATAAAAAAAGATTTGAAGGAAAAAAAGTTTGCGCGATTGTTAGCGGCGGCAATGTCGATGCGGAAGTTTACCGGCAAATCCTTGCGGGTTAATTTCAAACCGTTTGATTTTCCTGCGTCAGATGATTGAGTGCCCGACGTGCGACAAGGCTGATAAAAATTATCGAAATAATTGTTGCGACAATCCCGAAAACAATCAGCCACATTTCCTGCGGATCGTTAAATGTAAGTTCGGAAAGCCCCGAGCCGACAAAAACGACCGCCGTCGAACGCGGAAGCATTCCGAAAAATGTTCCGGCAATATAGCATTTCAACGGAACCCGCGCCGAAGCCATCAAAAAATTAGTCAGCGCAAAAGGCATCGCGGGCGAAAGCCGCAGGAGAAAAATTATCAGCGTCGTGCGCCAGACGCTTTGCCCGACGAGCGCCTGATAGACGGCTTGGGCTTTCGGGTGGTTTTCAAAAACGTGCGGCAGAGTATCGCCGACGATCCGCGAATGGATCAAAAACGAAAGCGTCGCCGCGCTGGCAACCGCCGTTATCAAAACAAAAATTCCGATTTCGAAACCGAACGCCCAACCGCCGATGATACCGATCACATTGGTCGGCAAAAGCGCCAAACCGCAAAAAAACAAAACACCGAGAAAATATAACCCGGCGCCGATTTCCCAATTTTCTCGCAGCCATTGACCGAGCGGATACGCCGTCAAAAGCAAAACCGCACTTCCGAAAAACGGCAAAAACGTCGTTACCAAAGCGATCGGCGTGAGTTTTCCGAGTTCCTTCAGATAGCCGATGATCTTATGAAAATATTTCTTCAAACAAAAACCTCACAAAAAAAAGCCAGCCGATTTTTTCAGCTCACTTTTATTTTTACCAAATCCGAAAAAAATTAGCAGTGTGGAAAATTGATTTGCGTCTCTTTATTTTGTCGTCCGCCGCCGGTAAACTCCGGAAAAAGTCACGTTGGCGCCGCCGCAATTCAGATTGTCAGCCGCGATCAAATATTTTCCGACCAGCCGCATCGAAACTTTACAATCAAATTCGCCGGTGTCGTTTTCACCGAGTTTTAATTTATTTCCCAGGGGTTTTGCGCGGTGATCAAGTTCGCCGACGTGAATGTTATCACCAAAACCTTTCCAGAACGCATTGCCCGAGATGTCGAAAAAATCGGCGGTTTTGCTTTTTGTGATGAGCACCGAATTATCATAAAAACGCCATTCGCCGAGCCACTCTTCGGCGGCGGGATTTTCATTGGTTGCGAGCCATTCAAGTTTGTCGATATTTATCCAACCGACCGTTTCCGCGCCTTTTTTCGGTTGAAACCACGCGCACGCAAAACCGTCCAGCGACCGCGACACGATAATTTCATCGCCCGGAACAAGATAGCTGTTCAGGCGGCAGTTTTTGCCGCCCGGACAATCTTCGCGCTCGTCGCCGTAAAAAAAGATTTTTTCGCCTTTTTTGCCCGTGATCTTCGCCAATTGATAGGCATTGCTTTCGCGCGGAAAAAATCCGTTCCGGCAATAATTGACCGGGTTGCCGTCGATTTGACCGAAAACCTGAATAGAAAAGATCAAACCCAAAAATAAAATTGCCAAGTTTTGTGTAAATTCCTTCATCGTTTATTTTCTCCAAACCAAAGAACGAATTTAATTTATCGCTTTGCAACTTTATTTCTTCAAAATCTGGCGGCGTAGATAATCGAGCGCTGCCTGGCTCGAACGCCAGCGGATCAGGTAGCGGTCGCCAGGCAAAACAATCTTAAAAGATTTCGTCAATTGCGCGTCCGAATAACCGATAAAGATCGTCCCGACCGGTTTTTCCGGTGTGCCGCCGGTTGGTCCGGCAATGCCCGTAATTGAAATTGAATAATCGGTTTTTGCCCGTTGGCGCATTCCCTTTGCCATCGCTTCGGCGGTTTCGGCGGAAACCGCGCCGTAGCGGGCGATGATTTCGGGCGAAACATCGAGCGCGTCCGTTTTCGCTTCGTTCGCATAGGCAACCACGCCTTCGATAAAATATTGTGACGAACCCGCAATATCGGTCAATCTTTGGCTGATCAAACCGCCCGTACAGCTTTCGGCAACCGCCAGCGTTTTGCTGTTTTTCGCGAGCAGTTTGCCGACAACTTCTTCCATTTCCTCGCCGTCGGTCGAAAAAACCGCGATGCCCAGAGTTTCGACGATTTTGGCGGCGATCTCTTCGTTGAGCGCGTCGGCTTCCGTATCGGTTCGACCGCTCGCCGTCAGATGAACTTCGACCTCGCTTTTGTTAAATAAAATGCTCGTCGAAACGTTTTTGTAAGCCGAATAGATCGGCGCGATCGCTTCGTCGATCGCCGATTCGCCCAATCCCGAAACCTTCAGAATCCGTTTTTTGAAAACGATCTCGCCCGCTTTTTCTTTGAGCAGGGGAAAAATGTGCGTTTCAAACATCGGTTGGTTTTCGCGCGGCGGTTCGGGCAGCACGATCAGAAATTTTTCGCCGATCCTGACCGCCATGCCGACCGCCGAACCGTTTGGATTCGGCAAAATGAGCGCGTCTTCGATGACATACGCCTGACGTTTGTTGATCTCGGGCATTTCGCGTCCCCAGGCGCGGAATCTTACTCTTAAATTTTCGACGATATCCTCGTGGAAAACGAGTTCGCGCCCGATCGCTTTGGCGGTTACGGTGCGCGTGATGTCGTCCTCGGTCGGACCCAGACCGCCGGTCGTGATGACGACATCCGAACGCTGGACCGCATCTTTGACGGTTTCTTCAAGCCGCCCGGAATCGTCGCCGACAATCGTTTTGAGTTTGACCTCGATCCCGATCTCGTTGAGTTTGCCGGTCAGCCAAAGACTGTTTGTATCTGTTTTTTCGGGGGTTAGAAGTTCCGAACCGATCGCAATGATTTCAGCAGAAAGCATAAAAAGTAATTGATAATTGATATTATAAAATTGATAATTTCAGCTCGCTTTTATTATCAATTATCAATTATCAATTATCAATTACTTCGCGTCATAAATATCGTGTAAGACCTCGGAAATGGATTTGCGGTTCCCAAATCCGTCCTCGTTGGATTTTTCTTTTTTGCGTTTTTCCTTTTTCGGTGCGGTTCCGTTTAAGGTTGGCGAAGTCTGTTCGTCGGAGATTTGTTTCTGTGATTGAACCTCGATTTCTTTTTGAACAATGTCCGAAACGATCGAGGCGAAAGCTTTTGGCTGATTATTTTCCGCCAGTTCTTTTTGGTGTTTTCTTTCAAGCTCGGCTTCCGTCTTTTTGAATTCCGCCTCACGAACGGCATCGCGGCTCGTTTCCAGCAGCGCTTTTCCGCGATTCCGGCGGGCGCGTTCGAGCGCGCGGACGGCTGCCGAAGTTTGCGGCGATTCCGCCGGTTCGCGTTCGATCTTCCGTAATGTTTTGACGTAAGCGCGCAGTTCGGGCGACGGGTAAACAAACGCCGTTTCATCCGAAGATTCGCTTTCGACGACATAAGCCAGATGTCTTTCGGCGGATTTATGATCGCCTACTTTGTTGTAAAGTGCGCCGAGCGTAAAATAAACCAGCGGCGGCGCACCTTTCATATATTTTAAAATCCGTTCGCCGCGCCCGATCACTTCCTGAATTTCAAAACCATACCAGCGCCGTTCGTCATCGCGCAAAATATCGTTGGCGAGCAGGTAAAATTCAAAAATCTCGCGCGTTCCGTTATGCGACGGGGCGGACAAAGTTTTCCAGATAAAAAACGCGAGAATGCCAAAGAAAAAAATCACGAAAATCGGGAAACCGGTAATATAAAGCATCATCGCAATGATGCCGAAGGCAATGGCATACTGCGATTTTTCTTTGATTAGCTCGGTTGGTTTTTTTTCGATTAACTTGTTGTTTTCGCTCACTTTATTTGCTCGTGAAATTAAGAAATATCGTTTTCAGCGGCTCGTTTTTTTGTCCGTTTCGGTTTATCTTTTTTCTCTTTCGGCTCGTCCGTTGCGTCGCCCGGTTCTTTCTGATGTT
>CADEFG010000235.1 GCA_902826505.1 uncultured Acidobacteriota bacterium | reverse complement strand
GCGAGCGGTAGCGAGTCACGTTACTAATTTGAACTCCGATAACGAAAAATGTTCGCTACCGCTCACGATACTGATTGTCGGCTATTTCTGATAAATAATGCGCCCGTTAAAAATCGTGTAAACCGGCTCGGTCGTTAAAATTTCCTTCGGCTCGACGGTCAGCAAATCTTTCGGATGCACGACCAGATCGGCGAGCATTCCAACCTCAATCATGCCTTTTTCCTTTTCGGCAAATTCGGCGTAGGCTGATTCGTAAGTGTGACAGCGAATCGCCGCGGCGATCGAAAGGCGTTCCTGCGGCTGCCAACCGCCGACGGGAACGCCGTCCGCATCCTGACGCGAAACGGCGGCATAAAGCGTGTTGTACGGATTGATCGGTTCGACCGGAAAATCCGTCCCGAACGGCACGTGAACGCCGTAACTCTGCATCAAATGCCACGCATAGGCGCCCAAAACGCGGTATTCGCCGAGCCGCGATTCCGCCCAGCGCTTATCCGAAATCGCGTGCGAAGGCTGCATCGAAGCGATAATCCCGAGATCGGCAAACCGCTTGAAATCCGACGGATTGACAACCTGCGCGTGTTCGATGCGATGACGCAACGGGTTATTATTATAGGCGTCCGAAAGCGTCCATTCACCTTTTTTTAAAGTTGTGCCGTCATAAACGGTAAAAAGACTTCCGCTAAGGCTTCCAACTTCTCCACCCATTTTAACCTCTGGAGCAGTATTGCTTACATTTTTTTCTCCCAAACCACTTTTTGGTATTCCACCACAGCACTTTACTTTACCGTTTTCAAAACTGTTATCAATTTCCTTTTGTGCTTTTTCGTCAGGCGATTTTCTTGCGGCATCATAACCATCCAAAGCCATCCGATTCGCTTTATCGCCGATCGCGTGAAGCGTGATCTGAAATCCTTCTTTATCGAGTTCGACCATCATCCGCGTCAATTCTTCAGCCGGACGGCGCGGAATTCCGCTGTTTCCCGCGTCGTCGGAAAATGGCGCGAGCATGGCGGCGGTTTTCGAGCCCAGAGTTCCGTCAACATAACCTTTGACCGCGCCGAGCTTTAATCGTGAAGGATCGTCTTTGAACGAAGCAAATTCGTCGCGCTGCTGCTTTAATTTCTCGACCGAATCTTCAAAATTCTGCCATTCCGAAACCCTCACGGTCAGTTTATCAGCCTTCAAAAACTCGCGGTAAAGCCGCGTCGTTTCATAACCCGAATTGTCCTGCACCGAAGTAATTCCGTAACGCCGCGCCATTTCGAGTGCGAGCTCCATGCCTTTATTGAGCTGTTCGGGCGACGGCGGCGGCACCAGCGCCGACACTAAACCCTGCGAGGTTTCCTTTAAAATTCCGGTCGCTTCGCCCGCTGAATCCCGTTCGATCTCGCCGCCTGCGGGCGATTTTGTGTTTTTATCAATTTTCGCCAGCGCCAACGCCTTTGAATTTGCCCAGCCGACATGCCCGTCAACGCGCACAAGAAACATCGGATTATCGGGCGCGACCGCGTCTAAATCCTTTCGCGACGGAAATTTTCCGCCCCACAGCGTATGATCCCAACCGCGCCCGACGATCCACGTTCCGGGTTTTACTTCCTTCACTTTCGCGGCAACTTTTGTCTTTGCCTCGTCGAGCGTTTTCGCGCCGTTCAGATCGACCGTCAAAAGCGCGAGCGCGCCGCGCAAAAAATGCACGTGCGCGTCGTTAAATCCGGGCGTCACGAGCTTTCCGCCCAAATCAATTTCTTTAACGGCTTGATATTTGGCTTTTAATTCCTGCGTCGAACCGACCGCAATGATCTTTTCGCCGTCAACCGCGACCGCTTCCGAAGTCGAAAACTGCGCGTCAGCCGTAAAAACCTTGCCGTTAAAAAGAAGCAAGGAAATTTTCTGCTTTGTCTGCGCGAAAAGCGTATTCGGCAACACGAGCAGATTCAGAACCATCGAAATTACGAGTAATTTTTTTAACATTTGAAATTCTATCGAGCGATCCGGTTTTTTGTTCGATTATAAACCGAAACAGTTTTTATTTGCACAGTTTCCAAGTCAAACTATGAAATTTCATCATTTTCTTTACTTTGCGACTTGGCGTCTTTGCGGGAGAATCGATGGTTTCCCGCAAAGACGCCAAGTCGCAAAGCCAAATCTAAATTTCATACGGCGGCAAATTATTAAAACACAACCAAATACGATTTGGCTTTAATTGCTTAAACGGCTAAAATTCAATTCAAACAGCTTTCCCGAAAAGGTCAATAATGAAAAAATCTATCATCGCTTTCTTTCTAACTTTAATCGGTTTTTCGCTCAGCGTGCCGGCGCAGATTCAAACCAATATTCTGGTGCAGATCGTCAAGGCGGAAGACGAACGGCGTTTTGACAAAACGCTCGAAGATTTGATGAAAAGCGCGAACCCAAAAATCCGCACCCGCGCCGCGCTTGCCGCCGGACGCATCGGCAACGAAAAGGCGATCGAGGCGCTCATTAATCTTTTGGAAAACGACAAAGAGACGGAAGTTCGCGCGATGGCGGCGTTCGCGCTCGGCGAGATCGAATCAATAAAAGCCTCGGACGCGATTCTGAAAATTTTGAGCGACACGAAAAATCCCAATGAAGTTCGCGCCCGCGCCGTTGAAGCCGCCGGAAAAATCGCGGCGGCAAATGCAGTTGGCGAAAAATCAAAAGATTTGGGCAAAGCGATTCTCGATAATCTCGAATTTGAAAATTCTCGTGGAAACGCGTCAAACCGGGACGTGATCTTGCTTGGCTTAACCGCCGTTTTACGGTCGCGTCCCGAAGGAGCAGATTCGGCAGCAGCGAAGTTTTTGACCAATCCGGACGCGCGAATCCGCACCGACGCGGGCAACACGATGACGCGGATTCGCGCGAAAAATGCGAACGACGCGCTTCGTCTGATGCTTATGAAAGACAGCGAACCGGCGGCGCGCGCCAATGCGGCGCGGGCGCTCGGCGCGGCGGAAGATAAAGGCGCACTCAATCTTTTGCTCGATGCCGCGACGCAAGACGAAGATTCCCGCGTCCGCGTGTCGGCGATTCGCGCGCTCGGCGGTTTGAAAGAGGCAAAAGCCGCCGATAAATTGCTCGAACGCGGCAACTATTTATTTTCAACGCTTCGCGCCAATCCTTCAAACAGTAAAACAAAAGTTAATCCGGTCGAGAAAAACGAGCTTTTGGAGATCGCCGCCGCGCTCGGCAGACTTTTGCCGAATTCAAACAACGATCAAGCCGTCGAATTTTTAAACAAACTGCGGCAAGCCGACCGGTTTACTTCGCCCGAAACCGAAATCGCGCTCGCACGAATCGCTCCGAAAATTTACGTCGATTCGGTGGTTGGCGACGCGGAAAACCTTTTCGGCAACGATTGGCGGACGGTTTCCTCGGCGTTTCAGGGTTTGGGCGAAATTGCGAATCTCGAAGCAAACAAAGAAACGGACGCGATCAAATCGCAAACACGGGTTTTGCTTGTTCAATTGATCAGCGGTTGGCTGAGGATCGACCCGAAAGTGAAAGCGAAAACGAAGGTCGATTCGGCGATTCCCGATCTGTTGCGCGCTTTTGCCGCCTTCAAATCCGAAAACACTTCGGGAATTATGCGTGAGATTCTTGAGCTTGAGATCGAAACCGACGTTTTTATCCGCGCCGCAATTGCCGAAATTTTGGGCGAACAACCCGTCGGCAAAAAAGAAAACATCGAAGCCTTGAACAAAGCCTTTACCTACTCGATCTTACGCGATAAAACCTACAACGACGCGACGCTTGCCGTAATGGACGCGCTTTTCAAGCTCGACAAAAAAGAAGCCGCCGCCTCGCTTTTGATCGCGATGAGCTCGACGGATTATCTCGTCCGCAAAAAAGCCTTCGAATGGCTCGGCGATAAAGATTTGCAAAAGGAACTTCCCGGACTTCCGACAATTCTGGAAAACGCGCTCGCCAAAAAGAAAAATCAGCTTTCAACTTTTAGCTTGAATTCAAAACTCGGCGTCCTGCTTAATACGAACGCCGATTACACGCGGGCGGTTTCGCGCAAAAACGGGTCGGTCAAAGCCGTTTTAACGACCGAAAAAGGCGCATTCACGATCGATCTGATGCCCGAAGACGCGCCCTTGACGGTTGATAATTTTATCAAGCTCGCCCGCGCCGGATATTTTAACGGTTTGGCGGTTCACCGCGTCGTCCCGAATTTCGTGATGCAGGACGGCGACCCGCGCGGGGACGGCAACGGCGGTCCGGGTTGGGAAATCCGTTGTGAAATGAATATGCTGGCTTACGAACGCGGCGCTGTCGGGATGGCGCTGTCGGGCAAAGACACGGGCGGCTCGCAATGGTTCGTCACGCACTCGCCGCAACCTCACCTCGACGGCGGTTACACAATTTTCGGTCGCGTGAACGAATCGGACATGAAAATCGTAGATGCAATCGTTCGCGGCGATCGGATTTTGAGCGTCAAGATCGTCGAAGCGGTTTCCCGCCAAGGTGCCAAGACGCCAAGGAAAAAATGAACATCACGAATCTTGCAAACCTGTCCGAAAATGAATTTGCCGAACTCGAAAAAGAATTGGCGAAACATAAAACTTTGGGACAGGTTTTGACCTGGGCAAGTGCGAAACCGAAAGACGCTTTTCTGCCGCAAATTGTTGCCGAAGTCATCACGCAGGACGAATTTACGCACGATGTCGTGATTCCGTATAAAAACTTGTTTCTGGTTTACGATACGACCTGACTCGGCGCAATCACGGCAGTTGCCGTTTGGAATTTTCGTCCCGATGCGGATCAAATTTTAGAGTTTCGGGTTGAAAATGATTGGAAACCGACGCCATCAAGTCTCAAAGACGGCGATCGGGTTTTGGGACACGCGGCGTGTTTGTTATGAATTTTCAGGAAGACGGCGAAAGATTTCTCGATCAGGGAACGAGAATTTACGAATTTTACGACGAATTTCTGGTCGTTTGCCCGAAATGCGAAGGAAAGGCAAAAGTCATCATTGATGAAGCCGAATTCGCGAAACTGTCGCAGCGCAAAACGGAAAAATTCCGCAACCGTTTTTTTGCGCCGCGCCGGCTGGTTTGTCTGAATTGCCTGCACCGCGATCTTTGGAAAGGCACTCAAATCGGCGTCGGTGGGAATGTTGATTGGTATTTTCGGCTGCCGCTGTGGCTTGAAATTTCCTGTTGCGGCACGACGCTTTGGGCGTATAATCAAAAACATCTTGAAATGCTCGAAGATTATGTCGGGGCGAAACTTCGCGAACGCACCGTAAAGGCACGCAGCTCGTTTTTGAGTAAATTGCCGAAATGGATCAAATCGGCAAAAAATCGCGACGAAATCTTAAAAGCGATCGGAAAATTAAGGGGAAAATTAAATGGAAAATCTTGAGCCGCAAAAAAGCCGAAATCTTTTCGGAATGTCGAAACGCAAATACAGCGAAGTCGAGATCGAAGAAAGTCTGGAAACGCTGGCAACCTATCTCGACGGGCTTTTTAAGGTTCCGGGCGTCGGCTGGAAATTCGGTCTCGATTCGCTGATCGGTTTGATTCCGAATGTCGGCGATACCTTAACTTCGCTGATGTCGTTTTATATTCTGATCGCCGGCGTGCGCTACGGTGTGCCGAAAATCACGCTGTTGCGGATGGCTTTCAATATCGGGCTCGATTATCTGATCGGCTCGATTCCGTTTATCGGCGACGCGTTCGATTTCTTCTGGAAGGCGAACAAGCAAAATATGGATTTGATCCGCGAACGCGCGACCGGAAAAAATGTCGGGACAACTGCTGATTACATTTTCGTATTTGGCATTATTTTGGTTTTGATTTTAATTTTGGTTGCATCCGTCATCGCAAGTTTGTATATTTTGGGAATTGTTTTCAGTTGGATCTGGAATTATCCGAATCTCTAAGCCGAAAGTTATGTCAAACAAATCCAACCGCCGCGCGTTTTTAAAAATTCTCGGCGCGGGTCCAATCGGAATTGCCGTTTCGGCGCGAAGTCTTTATGCTCAAAAACGCCAGAAATCCTGCGTCATCATCGGCGCGGGATTTTCAGGGCTTGCCGCCGCTTATAAACTAAAAAACGCGGGTTGGCGTGTAACGATCCTGGAAGCCCGGAACCGGATCGGCGGGCGCGTGTTTTCGCATTCGCTGCCGCAAAACCCGAATTTAATTTGCGAACTCGGCGCGGAATGGGTCGGCGAAAGTCATGAAAGATTAAAAACTCTCTGCGCGGATTTTAAAATTCCGCTGCAAAAACATCAATTCGACGATTATCTTTTACAAAACGGTCAAGTATCGCGTCCGGGTGCGTGGGGATTTTCCGAACAGGCGCGGACGGCATTTGAAAAGCTAAAAGCAAATTACGGCAAACTAACGACTCTTCAACAAGCCAAATTAGACCGGCTTGATTGGTGGACTTACTTAGAAAAAATCGGCTACACGCCCGACGATCTGGTTCTCAGAGATTTGATGGACAGCACCGATTTCGGCGAATCGATCCGCCACGTTTCCGCCTTTGGCGCACTCGCAGAATATGCCGAATCGAGTCCGAAAAACGAAATGGATTACAAAATGACGGGCGGAAATTCGCGGCTCACCGAAGAATTCGCCAACCGGCTCGAGAAGTTGAATTTTCGGCTGAACGCAGAGGTGACGGAAATAAATCAAGCGAAAGGAATTGTCACGGTCAAAACCGAAACCGAATCTTTTAAAGCCGATGCCGTGATCTGCACCGCGCCGACCAAAAGCTTATTAAAGATAAAATTCAATCCGCCGCTGCCGTCCGCACAAACCGAAGCCGCGCAAAAATTGATCTATTCACGCATCATCAAAAACAGCGTTTTGTATGAAAATCGTTTCTGGAAAGACGAAAATTTTTCGATGGTTTCCGATGTCACTTCGCATTTTTATTTTCACAGCACGCAGACTCAAGCCGGAAAAGAAGGAATTTTAACGGCGTATGCGATCGGCGAAAAGGCGGACGTTCTCGCTTCGCAAAGCGATCAAAGAAGAATGAAAATCATCGCCAATGATTTAACTGATTTTAGCGCCGATGCGCCAAAACTTGCCAAAGCGATCGCTTCCTATGCCTGGCAGCGCGACAAATATACCGGCGGCGCTTACGCGCTTTATCGTCCCGGTCAATGGTTCGGCATTCGCCCGATTTTGCAAAAACCGCATTTAAAGGTTTTGTTCGCGGGCGAACATCTCGCCGATTGGCAAGGCTTTATGGAAGGCGCGATCGAAACCGGCGAGGCAGCAGCGGAAAATTTGATTAAATAAAAAATAATTCGAGGTAAATTAATATTTATGTTCGGTTTGATGCGCGCGAAAAAATGCGGAATGTCCGAAGATGAAAAATATTTTCGGCGGCTTAATTATTGCGGAACTTGTAAAACCACGGGCGCACTTTACGGGCAAAAAGCGCGTCTGTTGCTCAATCACGACACGGTTTTTCTGGCAGAAATTTTGTCGGCTTTGAGCGATGATAACGTTCTGGATTGGCAAACATCCT
>CADEFG010000234.1 GCA_902826505.1 uncultured Acidobacteriota bacterium | reverse complement strand
GAATCTTAGGTTGTGAATACGGGCAGGGTTATCTTTTCTCGCGTCCGGTTCCGGCTGACGAAGCCGAAAAAATATGCGAAGACAAAATGCGCTGGCAAAATGTCATTCCGAACAACAACCCCGCAGTTGTCGCGCAAAACCGCGAATTCACCCAGCTTCGTCTTTCCAAATAAACAACCGAAAAGATATTCAACCGAAGTTACTCGGGGAAAAATGGGAAAAGAAGATTTCAAATCCCGTTTTATTTTTGTCAAATTGAAGGCGTTTCGGTCAATTTGACATAGCGGTCAGACCATTTTGGCGGAGTAAAGAGTGTTTGGCTATTGGCGAAACCTCATTATTACCAACAAAAAGCTAGTATTTCTCAAAATTTGCCCGACGGCACAATGTTTGCATTTATAAATGTTGATTTTCCGAAGGCATTTATCGGGATAAAATTTGAGAATCAGAAAAATGTTTTCGGGGCTGCCCCGCCTGATGACAATTGAAGTATCTGGAAAATTCAAAAGAAAAATAGCACGGTTTATTTATTAAGATAATTCCGAAAGTAATGATTTTGGACACTCAACAAAAATTTTAGCGATTTAAGAGAGCTAAAAAGATTGGAGAAGGCAAAGAAAAAACATTATTAAAAATAATTTTTTAGTGATATTTCCTTGAAGTTGAAAATGTTAAACGTCTGATAGTAAAGGCTAAAAACAGGTTTTGGCTTCCTGTTGTTAAACCCCCGATCAAGTAGAAAACTACGATAACGTGACGAAAAAGGCGAAAATAATTGAACTTCTGGCTTGGACTACGCTGCTTTTAGGTTTGGCGGCGCTGGGACTTTCCATCTATCAATTTCCGCTCGGCAAGATCGATCTGAGTCTGGTCGTTTTTACGTTATTTACAGTCTTTTTCAGTTCGTATCTGCAAATCCAGATTCCGCGCACCAAGCTTTATTTTACGATTTCGGACACGCTGGTTTTTATTGCGCTTTTGATCTATGGCGGGGAAGTCGCGATCGTTCTCGCAACTTTTGAATCGCTTTTTACCTCGCTGAATTTCAAACGCAAAGGCATCAGCATCAAAACAAAAACACTATTTTTAAATGGTGCGATCGCCGCGCTGTCAACTACTGCGACGGTTTATCTTTTGAGATATTTATTCGGTTCCGTTTCCGCGATCGCCGAAAGCGGAACGCTGACGAATTTTGCAAAAATGCTCTGCGCGATGGCGCTCGCTCAATTTTTGTTCAATTCGATTTTTGTTTCGATGTTCGGTGCTTCCAAAAACAATAAGTCGTTTTGGGAAATATGGTATGAAAACTGTTTCAATGCGCTGATAATTTATGTTGCCGGAGCGGTTTCGGCAGGATTTTTCACCAAATCCTTTCAGCAGATCGAACCTTTTCTGATCATGGCGACAACTGGCGTTTCAGCGCTGATCTATCTGACCTACCGGCATTATCTGAATGATTTGAAAGCCACTGCCGCGAAAGCCGAACAAGCCGAACGCGCCCGCGCCGAACAAGCCGAACGCCATATCGAAGAGCTTCAACACTATATCAACGAGCAGGAATTGACCGGACAGGAATTGCGCGAAAGTCGCGAGCGTTTCCGCCACGTCGCTTTTCACGACGGGCTGACCGGTCTGCCGAACCGCAATTATTTTATCGAATCGATCAAAACGCTTCTCGAAAAATCGAAACAGCAGACCGATACCAAATTCGCGGTAATGTTTTTAGACCTCAACCGTTTTAAAACCATTAACGACAGTCTCGGGCATTCAGCCGGCGATCGCTTGATTCTCCACGTTGCCAAACGCTTATCGGCGCTGGTGCGCGAAGGCGATCTGGTCGCGCGTTTCAGCGGCGATGAATTCGGTATCATTCTGAACGACATTTCGGCGGTTGAGGACGCGGTTCATTTTGCCGGAATGATTCGCCGCAAACTGCTGACGCCTTTTACCATTACGGGCAAACAGGTTTTTACGAGCATCAGCATCGGGATCGCGATCAACGATTCGCGTTACGAAAATGCCGAGGATATTTTGCGCGATGCCGATATTGCCATGTATTACGCCAAAGACCGCAACAAGGATTTTATGGTTTTTGACCAGACGATGCACACGCGCGCCGTCACCTTGTTGCAGCTCGAAACCGATTTGCGCCACGCTGTCGAACGCGACGAACTGCTTGCCTATTACCAGCCGATCATTGATCTGGCGACGATGAGTCTGAAAGGTTTTGAGGCGCTCATGCGCTGGCAGCATCCGCAGCGCGGGATCGTGCCGCCGTATGAATTTATTCCGGTCGCCGAAGAAACGAATTTTATCGTCCCGCTGACGCTCTGGATCATGCAAAAATCCTGTGCGCAGCTCGTTGAATGGCAAAAACGCTCGCCGCTTAATAAATCCTTGATGATGAGCATCAATCTTTCGGGCAAACATTTCGCACAGCCCGATATTGTCGAGCAGATCAGATGGATTATACAAGAAACGGGCGTTGACCCGTCGTGTCTGAAGCTCGAGATCACGGAAAGCGCGATCATGGAAAATGCCGAAACGACGATCATGATGCTCAAACAACTGCGTGCTCTCGGCATCCGGCTCTCGATCGACGATTTCGGGACGGGCTATTCTTCCTTGAGCTATCTGCACCGCTTTCCGATCGATACGCTCAAAGTCGATCGTTCCTTCGTCAGCACGATGGAAGACGGTTCGGAAAACGGCGAGATCGTCCGGACGATCATCGCGCTTGCCAAAACCTTGAGTTTGGATGTCGTCGCCGAGGGGATCGAAACGATCCATCAGCTTCATCAATTGCGAATCTTAGGTTGTGAATACGGGCAGGGTTATCTTTTCTCGCGTCCGGTTCCGGCGGAAGATGCCCAGGCAATTCTGGACGACAAAATGCGCTGGCAAAATGTTATTCCGAACAACAATCCGGCAAGCGTCGCGCAAAACCGCGAATTCACGCATCTCAGATTAGCCAATTAAAAGTTTCAAAGTTTCAAAGTTTCAAAGGTGAAAAAGTGAAAAAGTTTGATTGCTTGATTCGAGCAAACTTTTTCACCTTTAGGCTTTTTCACTTTTACCCGGCAAAGATTTTCGGTTTTGCGCCGAGCGGAAAGGCTTTTTCGTAAACATTGGCGAGATTGAGCAAAACGTCTTCCGACCAAAAATTGCCGACAAGCTGTGTGCCGATCGGCAAACCTTCCGTCGATAATCCGCAGGGAACCGAAATGCCCGGAATTCCGGCGAGATTTGCCGAAACCGTGTAAATATCGGACAGATACATCGCCAGCGGATCGTCCGATTTTTCGCCGATCTTAAAAGCGGTCGTCGGTGCGGTCGGCGTCAGAATCGCGTCGCATTTTTCGAACGCTTTTTCATAATCGCGTTTGACGAGCGCCCGAACCTTTTGCGCCTTCGAATAATAAGCGTCGTAATAACCCGAAGATAACACGTAAGTTCCGAGCATGATGCGGCGTTTGACTTCCGCGCCGAAACCTTCCTCGCGCGTTTTGCGATACATTTCGCGGAGCTCGTGCGAACCTTCGGCGCGAAAACCGTAGCGCACACCGTCGAACCGCGCCAGATTCGACGAAGCCTCAGCCGTCGCGATGATGTAGTAAACGGCGATCCCGTAATTCGCGTAAGGTAATTCGACATCAACGATTTCCGCGCCAAGCGAGCGATAATTCTCGATCGATTTCTCGACCGCCGCGCGCACTTCCGTGTCTAAACCTTCGCCAAATAATGCGCGCGGAACGCCGATTTTTCTGCCTTTGATGTCGTTATCCAAAGTTTCCGCGTAATTCGGGACGGCAACATCGGCGGTCGTCGAATCGTTTTTATCGCGTCCGGCGATGACGCCCAAAACATCCGCCGCATCTTTCGTGGTCGCGCCGAAAATTCCGATCTGATCGAGCGACGAAGCAAACGCGACGAGCCCGAAGCGCGAAATTCTGCCGTAAGTCGGTTTCAGCCCGACGATACCGCAGAGCGACGCGGGTTGACGAACCGAACCGCCCGTTTCCGAGCCGAGCGCGGCACGCACCACACCCGAAGCGACCGCGACCGCGCTTCCGCCCGAACTGCCGCCCGGCACGCGCTCCAAATCCCACGGGTTTTTGACCGCGCCGAACGCCGAAGATTCGTTTGACGAACCCATCGCAAACTCGTCCATATTCGTTTTGCCGATGATCACCGCGCCCGCTTTGTTCAATCTCTCAGTCGCGGTCGCGTTGTAATGCGCCTTGTAATTATTCAATATGTAAGAACCGCAGGTCGTCTGCAGATCCTTCGTGCAGATATTATCTTTGAGCGCGATCGCCACGCCGCACAAAGGTTTTTCGTCCGCGTCTTTTTCGACTTCCTCAGCGCGTTTCATCGCATATTCGCGCTCGATGGACAGAAAAGAATTTAATTCGCCGTTCAACTTCTCGGCGTTATCCAAAGTTTTTTCAATATTCGTTTTAATTTCACTCATTAATCTTTAATCTTTTTAATTTCGCCCATTGAAACATAGACGGGAACGTTCGACCCAAAAGGGATGGTTTCATTTTTAGCACCTTTCAGCAGCTTCCAATCTTTTGAATTTTCTTCTCCCAATATTTCATCATCGGAAACCTGAAATACATTCAATTCCATTTTTTGTCTCTTCTTAGTTAATTCTTTGCGCTCCTTATTTTGTCCGTAGGGAATACTGACTCGTACGAACCAATTGTCTTTTATCGAGTCTTCAAGTTTTATAATCGTAAAAAGGTAGCAAATATCAATCCGTATCGCACAACTTAATTCATTATAGGCTATTATTTCTCCGACAATTTTTTCGGTCTTTACCTTTGGTTTAAAGTAGTCGGAAATTTTTTTCTGCCTGTTGCTCTTGGTTTGTGCCAAAACAAAATTAACTTGCAGAAAAGTTGCCACGCAAATAACAAGAATATTAACCAAAAGCCATTTCATCTAATTCGTGATTTTATTAATTAGCCATTTATCGTTTTGTTTGACGACTTCGACGTGAATCGCTTTTTGCTCGCTCCGCGTGTCGGTTTTCCAGAACAATAAAACCTCGATCGAGGTTTTCGCCGAATCGCTGACCTCGCATTTGCCGACGCGGAACGCTTTTGCAAAATCCGTGTTGTTCGTCGTAAAAACATCGTTTTCCGTCTGCAAACTCTGCAAAGATTCAAACAGCTCGGGCGTTAAAAACTTCTCACGCTTTTTCAAGTTTTCCTCGGAAAACTTCATCTCGTTGCCGAAATGATACGAGTAAAATTCTTTGACGGCGATCCGCGAATCGGTGCATTCCGGCGGTTCGAGATTCGGCACGCTGCCGCAGGAAAGCAGAAGATAGAAGACAGAAGGCAAAAGGCAGAAGAAAAGAATCCTTCGCCAGCCGTTTTTCGATTTCCATCTTCCGCCCACCGACTTTCGGCTAACGACTTCCGACTTCTGTCTTCTGTCTTCTGTCATCATAAAACCTTCGGCACCTGGAAATGTCCGTCAACCGCCGACGGCGCTTCTTTGAGCGCGTTTTTCTGTCCCAAAGATTCGTGCGGAATGTCGGCGCGGCGCGTGTCGGTCGCTTCGCCCTCGACGGTCAATCCGCCGAGCATCGGTTCGATATTGTCGGTGTCGAGTTCGTTCAATTGCTCGACATAGGCGACGATACTCGCCATCTGCGGCGTGTAAAGCGCGACTTCTTCGTCCGTGATCTCAAGATGTGCCAGTTTTGCTACTTGTCTAACGTCCATAATATTCAATTGATAATTAAGAGCTGACAATGGACAATAAAAAGTTTTGAAATTGTCCATTGTCAGCTCTTAATTATCCACTATTTAAGTTTTTTCTTGCGCGCCAGACAGCTGCCGGCGGCGAGCAGAAATTGATAGCGCAGATTGTCGTCCTTGATCGCGTCCGCCGCCCGCCGCATTTTCGGCGTTACCTCGTTCAGCGCGATTTCTTCCAATTCTTCGTCCGACAGCGGCGTCGTTTTGTTCTTGGCGCGATTTATGTCAATCGTTTTTTCGTCCACGCGAAATTCGATAAATGTGACGACCGCCTGCCCGAGCACCGAATTGATCTTGAAGATCATCTGTCCGCTCAGACTTTGCAGATGTTTTTTCCACATCTCGCTCGAAACGGCGATCGTCAGATGTTTCAGGTGAAGCCTGAGCGGAATCGCGTGCGGCGACAAAGATTCGCCCGCCACGCGACGCCACGCGGCGAATGTGACGGCTTCGCGTAAATCTTCGTTTTCGTCAAATTGTCTTAAAAGCGCCGGCAATGCGCGAAACAATTCATTCATTTAACTTTTATCATTGAACATTTATCATTTATCATAAAACAGAAATTAAATGTTAAATGTTAAATGATAAATGTTCAATGCCAAGCCTTCCGAAATTGATTCTCGCGTCGGGCAGTCCGCGCCGCGCCGAAATTTTAACGTCCGTCGGCTGGGCGTTTACAAAAGATTCCCCGGATATTGATGAAACCGAGTTTGCCGGCGAATTGCCCGAAGATTACGTCCGGCGGCTTGCCCGCGAAAAAGCCGAAGCGGTCGCGCAAAAATACGCCGGCGCACTCGTTTTAGGCGCGGACACAACCGTCGTCATCGATCATCAAATTATCGGCAAACCCGTTGATCTGGCGGATGCCAAGCGAATGTTAAAAATGCTTTCGGGTAATTGGCACGAAGTTTTGACGGGCGTTGCTTTGGTCAGAGTTCCAGGTCTCAAGTCTCAAGTCCCAAGTCCCAAAACAGTTGTCGGCTTGCAGCGAACGCGGGTCAAATTTGCCGAAATGAGCGCTGAAGAAATCGAGTTTCTGGCGGAAAATGGCGAGCCTTTGGACAAAGCCGGAGCCTATGCCGTGCAGGCGCAAGCCGCGCTTTTTATCGAAAGTATTGAAGGAGATTACTGGAATGTGGTCGGATTGCCGGTCAATTTGGTTTACCGTTTAATACAAGATCGGTTTAGTGATGGTTAGACCGACGCTTTTCCACTTGTCGCCGTATTTTTTGAAGTCGTAAGCTAAACCTTCGCGGCAATTGCCGAACGATACGGAAGCGAATTTGTCGATGAATTCAAATTCGCCGAATTCGAATGCGCACACGTCTGATTCGGCAGATTCTGCGGGTGCGACAAATTTAACCTTTTTGTTTTTGACGGACGGGAAATTTTTTTGAATTTCATCGGAGAGATTCGCGGTTGAAATATAAATCATTTTTTCGGACGAATCTTCAAATTTTTCCTTTAACACAACTTCGATGATCTGGCGTTTATCGGCAAGCGACAACTCGTTTTCCGTTTTTTGAGCACTGGCGGCAGTGGTCAAACAGAAAATCGAGACAAAAACACTCAGGAGTAGAAACAGTTTTTTAAATTTTAAGGTCACTTTTTGTTTATACACCAAAACAATAGCATTTTCCAAAAAAAAAGACGAGTCTTTTTTGAGACTCGTCAGCTGCTTTGATTGCCGTAATTCTTATAAAAGTTTGTCGATCGCTTTTGAGATCGGCACGGAAATGTCGCTTTCGGGATCAATTCC
>CADEFG010000233.1 GCA_902826505.1 uncultured Acidobacteriota bacterium | reverse complement strand
GGCAATGCTTCCGCCGACATCGGCAGTTTTATCGCCGGACTTTTTTACAAAGAATGCATCGGCGAAATATCGCTCAAAGATCGAAAAACACTTTCCGACAAGTTTCTTGCCGGTTACGCGCAGATTCGCCAATTGCCAACCGAAAAATCGTTGAACTGGCATACGGCGGCGGCGATTTTTAATGAACGAGGCAGACGGGCGATAAACCGTTTTCGCGTCGAAGGTCTGGAACATTTTGCGAAAATTTTGACGACCGCCGAAACAATTCTCGCCGGAGGCAAAATATGAAACTCCGCGTTTTGCAAGATAGAAAATTAACGACCGTCGAAACCTTTTGGCAAAGATTTCAGAACGCCGAACTTTTGAAATACGCACCCGAAAAACGCTGTCTTTTTCTACTCAAAATCGAGCAGAGCGATTATTTTGTCAAACTTTATCCGAAGAAATTTTTGCGCGAGAACCGCGGCGAAAAAATTCATTTGGTCGGGCAAAAGTTTTGGGATCTGGCAAACAGCGCAAAACTGAATTTCAAAGTTCCGATGCCCGTTTTTTGGGATGCGGAAACGCGAACGCTCTGGCAAAAACGGCTTACCGGAATTCCGGCAATCGAATTTTTAAAAAAAGAAAAAGGCGAAAAAATCGTCTTTCAAATCGGACAAGCAATCGCGAACATCGCCGATTCCGAGATTGTGCCGATGCGTATTTTTGACTCGCCGGAGCAAATGAAAGATTCGTTTGAATTTGCCGCAATGATCATCGAAAAGTTTCCGCCGTTAAAACAAAAAACCGCAAGACTTTTGAGCATTCTTGGAGAAACGCATCAATCGCAACCTGCGCAAAATCTTGTCCGGACGCACGGCGATATGCACATTGACCAATGGCTTTTCGACGGCAAAAGTCTGGGTTTGCTCGATTTTGAAGATTTCTCGCATTCTGCGGCGGAACGCGATCTGGCGTTTTTTGTCGTGCAGATTGAAGCCGAATACGGGGCGGAAATTTGTTTAAAAAAAATCGAAAAAGATTTGCTTGCCGGGTTTAAGTCGTCAGGCAAACAAATCAATGAGACGCTTTTGGAAATCTACAAAGCGCATAAATGGCTCGCGAAGGCGGCAAAAGTTTCAGAAGAAAAAGTAGCGCAGAAAATGCTTGAAAAGGCATTGGAATATTTGAGGAAACAATGACATTCAGCAAGGAAAAATCGAAATTTTGGCAAATTGTTTTAAGCCATTTAACGGCTGAAAAATGGAGTTTTGCATTTGCGGTTCTCTGCACATTTGCGATTGCGGCGATGGATCTGCTGCGCCCGTGGACACTCAAAATCATCATTGACAATATTCTGCTGTCTAAAGATTTGCCGCAGTTTCTCGACAATTTCAAAACCTTTTTTGAAGAGCAAAAAGTTCTTTCAATCGTGGCGGTCGCTTCGACCGTGGTCATTTTCAGCGCGGTCAAAGGTCTTTCGACCTATTCGCAGGTTTTTCTTTCGTCGCGGATCGGTTTCCGGCTCGCGCATCGTCTGCGAAGCGAGCTTTTCGCGCATCTTCAAAGGCTTTCGCTGTCGTTTCACAAACGCTCGGAGACGGGCGAACTTCTGACGAAAGTGACCAACGATACCAATAATTTGCGCGATACCTTTTCCGAATTTGCGCTCACATTTTTTACCGAAATCATCACGCTTTTCGGAATGGTCGTGATTATGCTCGTGATGAATTGGAAACTCAGTCTGATTGTTCTGGCGACGTTTCCGCTGCTTACGGCAATCTCGATTTACAGATTTTTTGCGATTCGTGAATCGGCGCGGCGGCAGCGTAAAGCCGAAGGAAAAATCGCGTCGAATCTGCACGAAGTTTTAAGTTCGATCAGTGTCGTGCAGGCATTCGGGCGCGAAAAATATGAGAACGAACGCTTTGAAACGCAGAGCCGAACAACGCTAGACGAAAGTTTGCGAACCGCCAAACTCGAAGCCGTTTCGTCACGCTCGGTTGATCTGATTTCGGCAATCGGCACATTTGCGGTGCTCGTTTTCGGTTCTTTGCAGGCTCTCGAAGGCAAAATTACGCCCGGCAGTGTGCTGGTTTTCGTTGCCTATATGAACAGTCTTAACGTGCCGATTCGGACGCTTGCCAAAGTTTCGGCAAAGATTTCAAGGGCTTTGGTCAGCGCGGGAAGAATCCGAGAAATTCTGGAGGTTCAGCCCGAAGTTGAGGACAAGCCCGATGCGATTGAAGCGAAAAATTTACGCGGCGAAATCGAATTTAGAAATGTTTCGTTTGATTACGGTGATGGTAAAAATGTTTTGGAGAATGTTTCTTTCTGTCTCGCACCGGGCAAAAGAGCCGCGCTTTTAGGAGCTTCGGGCGCGGGGAAATCAACGATCATCAGTTTGATTCTGCGTTTTTACGATGCGAAGCAGGGCGAGATTTTGATTGACGGGCGAAATATCAAGGATTACAAACGTGAATCGCTCCGCAACGAGATCGGCATTGTTTTGCAGGACACTATTTTATTCGGCGCAACCGTCCGTGAAAACATCGCTTACGGCAAACAAAACGCAACCGCCGACGAAATAGTTTTAGCCGCCAAAGCCGCCAACGCACACGAATTTATTATGAAACTCGAGAGCGGTTACGAGACTGTAATCGGCGAACGCGGCGGCACGCTTTCCGGCGGACAACGCCAGCGAATCGCCATTGCGCGGGCGTTTATCCGCGATGTTCCGATGCTCATTTTGGATGAACCGATGACGGGTTTGGATACTCGCAATGAACGCGAAATCCGCGATGCGATGCGGCGTTTAATGCAGGAAAAATCGTGCCTTTTGATTACCCACGATATTCAAAACGCTTCGCAAGCCGATACGATTTTGATTTTGGATAAAGGGCGGATTACAGAACAAGGAACGCACGAAACTCTTTTGTCGGAAAGCGAAAAATACCGAAATTTGTTCGAGCAAAAACGCGGGCTTTCGATCGAAGCGATGAGCGCGGTGAATTAACAATGAAAAAAGATAAACCGAAAATTTTATTCTACTGCCAGCATTCGCTCGGAATGGGGCATCTCGTGCGGTCGCTCGCTCTGGCAGAAAGTCTCGCGAAAGATTTCAAGCTCGTTTTATTGAGTGGCGGACGTTTCCCGAAAAAAATGCGGGTTCCGGAAAATGTCGAAATCCGAAATCTGCCGCCGCTCGGTGTTGACCAAGATCATCAGCTTATCAGTTGCGACAAAAGGCGTTCGGTCGAACGTGCCAAGTTTTTGCGGAAAGAAATTATTCTCAAAACTTTTCACCAATTAAAACCCGAAATTGTTTTGCTCGAACTCTTTCCTTTCGGTCGCAAAAAATTTGCCGGCGAAATTTTGCCGCTGCTCGACGCGGCACGGGGAAACGCGAAAATCGTTTGCAGTTTACGCGATATTTTGGTCGGAAACCGCCGCGATCAGGAGCGGTTTGAGCAAAAAGCAGTCGCCACCGCCAATCAATTTTTCGATGCCGTTTTGATTCATTCGGATGCGAATTTTGCAAAGTTTGCAGATTCTTTAAAAACAAATGCGGCTTTGCAAATTCCGCAATTTTACACGGGTTTCGTCGTGCCGAATGCAAAATCGCAAAATGTCAAAAAATTCAAAACAGGGGCGAAAAAAATAATCGTTTCGGCAGGTGGCGGAATCGTCGGCGAAACACTTTTGCGAACGGCGATCAAGGCACACAAGATTTTATCGAAAACCGAAACGGTCGAAACCAAAATCCTCGCCGGATTGTTTTTGCCAAAGGAAATTTTTCAAAAATTGAAAGTTGAAACGCGGGCAATCAAAGGTTTAGAAGTCATCCGCTTCGTCCAAAATCTTCGCGGCGAAATGGCAAAATCCGATGTTTCCGTCAGCCAGTGCGGCTACAACACGGCGTTTGATATTTTGCTTTCGCGCGTTTCGGCGATCGTCGTGCCGTATCGCGAAAACGGCGAGGACGAACAAAAAATCAGAGCCGAAAAACTCGAAAAAATGAAAGCTCTGCGCGTTTTGGATTCAGCCGATTTGAATGACGAAAACTTGGCAAATGAAATCAGAAAGTCTTTTGATTTTCAGCCGGCGGAATTTTCGCTTGACATCGAAGGCGGCAAAAACTCGGCAAAAATATTGAAAACTATTTTGGCAGGCAATCAAGCGAAAACGGACGCGGAAAAATCTTGGCTTCAACCAATTCGCCAAATTTTAACGAAAAAGCGCGAAGAAATCAGGATTTTCTTCCGCGATGATGATGCCGGAATCGGTCATGAAAGACTTTTTTCGCTTTTAGACATTTTTGAAAAATATACGATGCCGCTTGATCTGGCGGCGATTCCAAAAGCCGTCACAAAAGATTTTGCCGAAAAATTAGCAAAGCGAATTCACGCTTCAAACAATCTTTTTTCGATCCATCAGCATGGCTTTTCGCACACTAATCACGAACTGACGGAGCGCAAATGCGAATTCGGTATTTCGCGTTCAAAACCCGCACAGCTCAGAGATATTTTTAAGGGGAAAAAGATTCTGACAGAGTTTTTCGGCGAAATTGTTCAGCCGATTTTTACGCCGCCATGGAATCGTTGTTCGGAGGCAACGGGAGAAGTTTTGCGCGAATTGGATTTTCAAATCCTGTCGCGCGAATCGAAAGCAAAACCTTTGCAATCAAACGATTTGCCGGAAATTTCGGTTTCGATAAATTGGTTTGCCAAACGAAAAGGCGTGTATCTGGAAAAAGAAGAAATCGGTGCGATGATCGCCGAAAAAATTGCTGACGGAAAGCCATTCGGGATTATGCTGCACCACGCCGAAATGGATCAAAAGGAAAGAGAGTTTTTTGAAGAATTATGTTGTCTGTTTGCCGAATTCGGGCGAGTCAAATTTGTTTCAATGTTGAATTTACATTCGGAAAATCTAAGAAATTTTTCGGCGCATTCAGCTTGATTTAATAGCGTAGAAAAGGAGAAAAAAAATTATGAAATCAGTTTATTTTACAATCATCGTTATTACAGTTTTGGTGTTTTCATCAAATCTTTTTGGTCAAGACGATAAAAAAAATACCGAGCCAATAAAGGCGGAAAAAACAAAATGGACAATTGTCGTGACGGACAATCTTGCGCCGCAAAGAGCCGAAAATGGCGATAATAAAAAAGCAGATTCGACGAAAACGGCAAAAACCGAAGTCAAAACTGTCGTCGAAAAACCTTCTTCGTCCGTCAACCTCGAAAAATCTTTTTCTCCGAAAAAATCTGACGCTGGCGAAGTTAAAAATGGAGCCCAAAACTCTGACAAGATTCAAAGTTTGAAACAAACCGATGACAAAAAAAAGAAGGTTGAAAAAACGCCTCAGAACGAAACCGATTCAGCCGCCAAAAAACTTTCGGATTGGGAAAAAACGTGGAGCCTTTTGGCAAAGTTTTCGACATCTTTTGACACAAATCTGGAACACGACCCGGTTGGTGTCAAGGCTTTCGGCTTTGTTCCGTCAATCACGGCTGGTTACCAAATGCGTTCGAGCAATCAGCGTTTGAGATTTATTTATTCGTTTGCCGCGCCGCGTTATACGATTGATACCGACCTTAATCGCTTCGGCAATTATTTTGCCGCGTCTTACCGTTATTCAATCGGCAAATGGAGTTTTGAAACCGACGGCGAAGTGAGTTTGAAAGGCACCAGCGAAGACCGCGAAACGAACGACCAATATATTTTGACCGAAACAATCGGCTACCGCTTCGACAAAAAAACCCGGTTGAATGTTTATGGAGCCTATCGAATCCGCCGTTTTCCAACTGAAGATGCCGACCGCAATGCCGTTAATCCGATGCTTGGATTTAAATTTGCGCGTCAACTAAGTAAAAAAATTGATTGGGATTTCGGCTATCGTTTTGATGAAAATCGGGCTGTCAATCCGCGTCAAAATTATACTCGTTCAACCTACAAAACAAATTTGAGCGTCCAATTAACAAAAGGTGATTTAATCGAAACCGAATTGTCTTTCCGTCCGCGACGCTATAAAGATCGGTTGGTTGAAGTTGGGAATTCAGAAGTATTGCGGCGTGATAAAAAATGGAGTTTTGACATTTTGTGGAAACATAATTTTACGCAAAGATTCGGATTCGAAGCAGGTTATTTGTTTGAAAAACAGACCTCTAACGATCCCGACAAACTCTACCGTAATCATCAGTTGGTCTTTTCATTTTTTTACCACTGGGGAAATGGCGATGTTATTGAACCATAGGTTGAATGAGTGCAAGATGAGTTTACTCACTCGTCTATGATTAAATCAAAAATATCGACGGCACAAGAGGTTTTAGGAAAAAACGCGAAATATTGCGGGTGCTGATCTAATTTTCTGAATCTTTAGCCAACACCCACGCTATAACACAAACTAACAGACTTCAAATAAGATTATGAAACAATAAACCCGAAGACAATCGGAAGACATTATAGAAAATAAAACCTCTCACATATTGACAATTTGGAATGAATTGCCAGATGGAAGTTGAAATCTTTGAGCGCAACTTTGGTGCAACAATTTATAAACTATTGATTAATCGCTACTGCTTTTTCCAGCTTTGCCAAAAACGTCATAAAGCGCGGGAATCGGGAATCGGGAATCGTTAAGCAAAATGTCCGGTTCACTTCAAGATTTAAGGTTAAATTCGATTTCCGATTCGATTTCCGATTCCCGAACGCCCCGCTTCGACTTTTTGTACAAAGCCCCTGTTTCGGGTTGAAGCCTTTTTCGTTTAATTCCACATTCAATTCGACAATCGGAGTTTTTGGCGTATGCAATGGTTCCTCATTCTCAAAAATCTAAATTCCTTACCGGCAAAACAGGGAAAATCAGGGTTTTTCCATGATCTTTTCGTCACCGGTTGTTTGTGATTCGTCCTCGTAAAGTTGGGTTTAATCACAAATCGAATGTTCGTTGGATTTAATCCGTTATGCTAATAATACCAAGGAGTAAAGTATTATGGATTCCGGTTTTTCTTTAATCAAATCGTTAGCGACCACGCTGCTTGCCGAAATTGATTCTTTGAGCGAGAGCGACAAGATCTTGATTGAAAACGGTTCTTTCGATTTGAATGAAAAAGTGCGCGAATTTGAGATCAAACTGATCAGAACGGCACTTTTAAAAACGCGCGGCAACCAGCGCCGCGCCGCTTCATTGCTCGGCGTGAAGGTGACGACGCTTCACAACAAAATCAAGAACTACGGCATCAGCAGTATAAAATTAGCGGTCGATTGAACATTGCCCGTTAATTTTGCCGGGCGGTTTTCGTGAGGAAAAGTTATTGGGGAAATAAAGCGGATTATGTTTGCTTTTCCGATCGGTTTTCAATTTTCCGGCTGCTTAAACGGAATGCCGGTCAATTCGCGTCCTTTTTTACGGATTTCCCGCAGAACGCCGGCGAATATTTTGCCGCCATCTGACAGCTAGAAGCGATCTCAAAAACACTTTTGCCGCTTACTTTGCAGCTTGGCGTCTTGGCGGGAAACTTCTTTTTCTCCCGCCAAGACGCAAAGTCGCCAAGAAAACGCAG
>CADEFG010000232.1:1024-7583 GCA_902826505.1 uncultured Acidobacteriota bacterium | reverse complement strand
CGTTTCTTTAGCTTTCCAGATCGTCAGCTTTTTCCCTTGATAAAATGTATAGCTCGACGGAAACGGCTGAAAACCGCGCACGCGGTTCGCGATTTCTTCCGCCGACAAATTCCAATCGATCAAACCGTCTTCTTTTTTCATGAGCGGAGCAAAACTCGCATCTTCGTGATTTTGCGGAATCCGCGCCAATTTATCAAAATAATTTAACGTTTCGGAAAGCAAATCTGCACCCGTCAATGATAATCTTTGCATTAATTCGACGGCATTTTCTTCCGCCCCGATCGCGGTTTCATTTTGGAGCAAAATATCGCCCGTATCGAGTCCGGCATCCATTTTCATCGTCGTCACGCCGGTTTTCGTTTCCCCACCCGCGATCGCCCAATTAACCGGCGCGGCGCCGCGATATTTCGGCAAAAGCGAAAAATGGACATTGATCGCGCCGTTCGGAAAAGCATCGAGAAAGGTTTGCGGCAAAATTCGTCCGTAAGCCACGACGACCGCGACCTCCGCCGCGTGTGATTTGAAAACTTCGAGGGCTTCGGCGGTTTTGATTTTTGTCGGCTGAAAAACCGGCAACTTATTCTGCACGGCAAATTCTTTGACGGGCGAGAAAGAAATCTTGTTGCCGCGTCCCGACGGTCGGTCGGGCTGCGTGTATACGGCGACAATTTCGTGCCCGTCGATTAATAATTTTTCCAAGCTCGGAACCGCCGCCGCCGGAGTTCCCATAAAAACAATTTTCATCCAAATAGATTCTAATGATTTTATCGGTTAAAGAAAAACGGCTCGGCAAAAATTGCCAAGCCGTTGAGCTTTTTTGAAGACAAAATCTTTTTAATGTTTGTCATTTTCGTCAAGACAAAAGTTTTCGCCTTCCTTCATCAAACGCGGCGCGAAAAGCGGGGCGTTTTCAAGCATCGTCACCTTTACGCCGTTTTTGCCGCCGAGTTTTTCGACCAGCAATTGCGTCGCCGGTGAGAAATACGGAACGTCGACGCCGCGTTTATAGCTTAAGGCTTCGTCCAAAACCTGCGTGTTGATGGTCAAGGCTTTTGCCATCTTGAAGAAAATATCGGTTTGGTCGAAGTAGCCGTAAAAAAGCAAAGCGCCCGCACCTTCCGCCGTCACGGGCACCGACGAACCGGTGTGATCGCCGGTTCGATAACCGACTTTGAGCTTGAAGCGGTTCGTGTTTTCGGGATAACGGTCGCCATTCAGATCGAGATAATCGGGAAAACCGCTGGTTTCGCCGATCCGGTTTTCAGACCCGACATTTCCGTTCGGACGACTTCCGTTGGCATAGGGCAGAATCGAAATCACATTCTGAACCGCATTCGTGACATTTGTATCGACTGCGCCGATGATCGACATTGATTGGTCGTGATCGGCGGTACAGATGACCAGCGTATTCGCGAGGGCTTGCGCGTTGCGATTGGCAAACGTGCGACCGATGCCGACGGCTTTGTCAAATTCGATGTTGTCCCAAATCTGTCCGTTCGCGTAATTCGGATGCGATTGTTTATCAATTGAGGCGCCTTCGACCATCAAAATGAACGGCGCATTGTTTTTGTTTAGGACGGCAATCGCTTTTTCGGTCATTTCGTCCAAATAAGGCTGGTTTGTAAAACTGCCAAAATCCGGATTCGGTTCATCGGTCGGGCGTACCAAACCGAGTTTATCATAGGCGACATTCATATTGCCGGTGCGGAACAGCCCCAATAATTTGTTCGGCGTGTTCGAATTATTGATCGCGTTCAGTTCCGTCCGGTTTTGAACGTAAGAATAACCCGAACCTTGAAGTTCGGTCACGAGATTTCGCGTGTCGCCGCTGTTTGAAACTGTGCGGGCATTAAAATGTTCAAGCCCGCCGCCCATGATCACATCGAACTGATTGCCCTGATTGATCGAACCGTCCACATATTGTTTTGCGACATCTTTGAGCAAACTGCGCGTGATCGTATGGGCGCCTTCCGCCGCCGGAGTTGCGTCCGCAACGTCCGAAGTCGTGACGATTCCGGTTTTGTAATTGTGCCGGCGCTTTAAGTATTGCCAGAGCGTTTCGACGCGCGGATTATCGAGCGCGAATTGTTTTGTCGCCTGTTGATTCGACGGCGCATATCGAAAATCGTTGTTATCGGGAAAGACATTCAACGCGCCGTTGATCGTCTTGTTGCCGGTCGTCCAAGCCGAACCCGTATTTGCCGAATCGGGAACGATATTTTCGAGCGAATAGGTCATACTCATTCCCGTTACGGGCATTTTGTCCATCTGTTGAAGTTCGTCGAACCAGCCTTCCCGGAAACGGTTGCCGGTGCTTTGCGCGACGATCCGGCTCGCATCGCGATACGCCGTGCCCATCGCGTCGCCGATAAAAACGATCACGCTTTTTTGCGATTGAAGATTGAATTGCTGAACGCTGACCTGTGTCGCGACCCCGAAAATTCTTCTGCCGTCAACGATATAAACATAGATCGTTTTGATTCCCGGGGTTGCAAAATAGGCTTTCCGGTAAGTCCAAGCCTTATCCAACGTCGAAGAATTCGAATCGTTGTCCGATGTTTCTTCGAGCGCCCCGGCAAAATTGAGAACCTCTTTATTGTCGCCGTCAATATCAACGACGACGCGCGCCGTCGGCGAGCTCAAATTTTCAGCTTCGATTCGCAGATCGAACCATTGATTCGTTAAAACCCGAAAACGTTCGGGCAGAATGACCCGCACATTCGGAACGCTTTGCCCCTGAACGGTCGCGCCAAATCCGCATAAAACCAAAAACAAACTCAAAAACCAAATTTTTTTCATTTTTTTTAACTTTTCCTCGCTGCTTTAATTTCTTCGTTTCGTCTCCATCGTGAAATACACTCCGCCCAAATTCGCGGTCTTCGACACGAAAAAAAACTACTATTTTTTTGAAACGAATTTTTACAGAATTATCTAAATTGCAGGTTAACGGGCAGGCATTAAATTCAGGTAAGATCGGCGTTAAATTTAAGTTTTATGATTGTTAATAAAACGTAAAAAGGACACGGCAATTGGTTCCGCGTCCTTTCCCTGAAACTGCTTTCAAAAACAAATAAATCTAATATCCGCAATGGTAATTCGAGCCTTCAAAAGCCATTACCCATTTGCCGTTCTCGCGTTTGTAGGCGTTAAAACCCGCGCCTTCGAACGATTGAATATATGTAAAAACTTCGCTCACGCCGTCGTCGTCGTAATCAAAGACATCGAGCAGAAGCTCGTGATAAACGCCTTCGTCAACGCTTTTAATTTCGCCGCTCATCACTTCTTCCTGTTTGATGATCCGAAATTCGCTGAACCCGAATTCGTATTTGCCGTTCGCATTTTTTTCGGCGATAAAAAACAAAAGAGCGCGTTCGGTCGCGCCGGTTTCAACCCAAAATGAGCCGACCAGCTCGGCTTTTTTATCGTTGTCGGCGTCAAGCGCGGTCAGATTATGATAACGCAGATTTTTCAAATTTCCGGCGGCAACTTTTTGATTCGTCAATTCGGCGCGCACCAGCGATTCGATCTCGGCGCGTTCCGCAGCGGTCGGTTTTCTGCGCAAACCCGAGGCGATTTTTTTGGTCGGCGTATCGGTCGCCAAAGCCATCACAAACCCGCCGAGTTTTGTTTTGGTAGTTTTCGTCGTGACCTGCGCCATATTCGCCGAACATTCCATTTTCGAATCAGAACTGACAACGGTTGCGGTTCCCGCGTTGGCACCGCCGAAAATCAATCGATAAATTCCTTTCGGTTTGTAATAAGTTCGATTGAACGCCGCAATCGTTTTGGCTTCGCTGCCGCCGTCAACCGTCGGCGCGAGTTTTCCTTTTTGGACAAAAGCGATCGGTTCAAGCGTTTTTCCGTCGTTGAGAACCGCGAAAATTATCGGTTTTTTGCCTTTCTGCCCGAACAACGGCGCGGCAAACGACGCTAAAATCAACAAACAAACGATACTTGTTGATGAATTATTTTTTTTCGTTTCCTAGAAATTTCTTCAAATTTACAACTGTTTCTTAAAACGGAAGGCGTCCGCCATCACATAGAAGATCCAATTTTCTTCCATTGACCCTCGAATTATATACGCATTTGCGCCGGTTGCAAATATCGCGACATCTTCGCCGCCGTGCGTCTCGCCGCCGCGCAAAGGAATCATCGCTTCCTGCAAATAATCGGGATTTGTTGTGTCAACGTTCGTTAAGTCGAAACGACCGTTTTTGATCGGTTTGATGAACTTCGGCTCGCTGCAGCAAAGTTTCGGTCCTTCCGGCAAAAGATCGGTTTCGCCAAAATAACCTCTGCCGTTTGTATAGTTTAATGTCGTGTAGGGCATTCCGAGCGCATCTTTTTTATAATTCGGTTCGGGATTTCCGTCATTGTCAACTTCGCGTACCAGCCCGAGAATATTGTTGCCGCGCACCGGATAACCGAGCATATTGAACGTGTGGCTGTGGTCAGCCGTGACGATTACCAGAGTTTCATCGAGATTGACCTTTTGCAAAGCCGTGCGGACAGCGTTTGACAATTCGATCGTATCGGTTAGGGCGCGAAAGGCGTTGCCGTTGTGATGCGCGTGGTCGATTCTGCCCGCTTCAACCATCAAAAAGTAACCCTTTTTGTTTTTTGACAGAATATCGATGGACTTTGCCGTCATTTCCGAGAGCGAAGGTTCTTTGCCCGTATCTTTCGGGCGATCGTATTCGAACTGCATCTGCGAAGGTTCGAAAAGTCCGAGCAGATGATTCGTTTTTTTCGCGTCGATCCGATCAAAATCGGCTTTATTCCAGACAAACGCCGAATCTTTATGTTTGGAGATCCATTCTTTGGTCAGATCGCGCCCGTCCAATCTTTCGCCTGTTCGTTTTTCATATTCCGGGTCAACAGTAACTTTCGGCAAAAATTTCGAACGCCCGCCGCCCATCGCAACTTCCAAACCGTCGCCGAAATTGAATTCGATCAATTGGCGCGCAATATCGGGAAATTTCGCGTCGCAGGCATCTTTTTTGCTCCGGCAAATATCGGCGTCCGATTCCCAATCCCGATCTGCCGTGTGCGCGTAACACGCGCCGGGCGTCGCGTGCGTCAGCCGCGCGGTCGAAACGACGCCGGTTGATTTTCCGGCTTCTTCCGCCATTTCGAGCAGCGTTTTTGTTTCGTTGCCCTTGACGGTTTGGTAATCGCCGTGAACGACTTTCTGATTGACCGACAAAATTCCTTCATCGGTCTTGACGCCCGAAATGATCGCGCTCATCGTCGGCGCGGAATCAGACGTTTGCTGGTTGGCGCTGTAGGTTTTTGAAAATGCTGAAAACGGAAATTCCTCAAAGCTCAGCCGATTTTCCTCGCCGCTTTCGCCGCGCAGCTGTCCTTCCAAAATCCGCGAAGCCGTCAAGGTCGTGATGCCCATCCCGTCGCCCATAAAAAGAATGACGTTTTTCGCTTTTCCGGTGCGGATTTTCTCGCGCTTTGCTTTTTCGATCGCCGCCCAGCCGTCGCGCCGCCAGGTTTCGGCAGATTCCTCGCGTTTAACGGGAAAGAGCGGCAAAACCTGCGCGTTTATAGTTGAAAAAAAAATGCTGATTAAAATTAACGAACTAGAAAAACGTGAAAAAGTTTTCATTCAAGACTCCGGATTTCGGTTTGTTTTTTATTTCTTAATTTTCTTCGATCTAACTTTGCGCCTTTGCGCCTTTGCGGGAGATGTATCTCGATTTTAAGGGTAAATAGTAAATATTTCCCGCAAAGGCACAAAGTCTAAAAGATAAAAAACTCGTTGTTAATATTTTTAGAAAAACAAAGATGAACAAGAATAACTTTAAAATCATTCCTGTTCATCTTTCCGAAATTAAAAATCTACTCAAATTTTCTGCGAAACCGATTTGCCTTGCATAAACTGTAAAAGATATTCGCGTCCGCCGGCTTTCGAATCCGTTCCCGACATATTAAAACCGCCGAACGGGTGAACGCCGACGAGCGCACCCGTGCATTTACGGTTTAAGTAAAGGTTTCCGACGTGAAATTCGCGCCGTGCCCGTTCCAATCTGCCTTGATCGGTCGAATAAACCGCGCCGGTCAAACCGAATTCCGTATCGTTAGCGATTTCGAGCGCGTGGTCGAAGTCTTTTGCCTTGATAACCGCCAAAACGGGCGCGAAAATTTCTTCCTGTTCGATCGTTGCGCCCGGCGCGACATCGTCAATGATCGTCGGTTCGATAAAGAAACCGTTCGACGAATCGCCGCCGCCGCCGGCGAGTAATTTTCCGCCTTCGTCCTGACCTTTTTTGATATATTCCAGCGTTTTATTGAACGAGCGCTCGTTAATGACCGCCGCGACATTCGTGTCGCCCTCGAGCGGCGAACCGAGTTTTAGATCATTGGTCAGCACGACGATCTTTTCCATCAATTCGTCGTGAACTTTTTCGTCGACAATCAGCCGCGAACACGCCGAACATTTCTGACCTTGAAAACCGAATGCCGCCTGCACGGCACCGTTTGCCGCCGAATCAAGATCGGCGTCGTCCGCGACGATGATCGCGTCTTTGCCGCCCATTTCCGCGACGAC
>CADEFG010000232.1:0-1014 GCA_902826505.1 uncultured Acidobacteriota bacterium | reverse complement strand
GTGCAACAAATGAAACGAGTTTTCAGATGCGTGACCATTGCTACGACCGTCTCGCCGCTGCCGGTCACGAAATTAACGACACCGGCGGGAAGACCGATTTCTTCCAAAACCTCGATAAATTTCGCGGCGATCGTCGGCGAATCCGACGAAGGTTTCAGAACGACCGTATTTCCGGCGACGATTGCGGCACTCGTCATGCCGACCATGATCGCGAGCGGGAAATTCCACGGCGGAATGACCGCGCCGACACCGAGCGGAATATATTCAAACCGGTTGTCTTCGCCCTCGATCGGCGTGATCGGCTGATTTCCCGCCCAACGGAGCATTTCGCGCCCGTAAAATTCGAGAAAATCAATCGCTTCCGCCGTGTCGCCGTCGGCTTCCGCCCAGGTTTTCGCGGTTTCAAAAACCATCCACGCGGAAAAATAATGTTTTCGCTGGCGAATGATTTCCGCCGCTTTGAAAAGATATTCGGCACGCTCGGCGGGCGAAACTTGTTTCCAAAGCTTAAAAGCGTTGGTCGCTGAATCGATGGCTTGGTTGACCAGATTTTCGGCGTCCGTGTCGGCTTCCGAAAAAACGCCGACAACCTCAGATTTATTCGCCGGGTTGATGCTTTGAAATTTCGCGTCCAAAGTAATTTTTTCGCCATTGATCGTGATCGGATATTCGCGCCCGAGCTCGCTTTTGACCTGTTCGAGCGCCGCCCGCATCGCTGCGGCATTTTCCTCAGTGCTAAAATCCGTAAACGGTTCGTTTCTAAATTCGTCTAAACTCTTTTGTGTTTGCATAAATTCCTCTATTTTAGATTTTTGTTTATTCAACTTTAGCAAAGTTTATACTACTCTTAAAGTTGCCCTAAATTAATACGGAAAATATGTCGGATAATCAAACCAGAATTTCACGCGCCAAATTATAGCTCGAAGGATTAAATGTCGGCGATTGTTTCGGTGAAACGTTTTTTATCGGTTTTGCAGGTTTTAAAGATAAAGCCTCATCATTGTAAGATTTGAT
>CADEFG010000231.1:5150-7585 GCA_902826505.1 uncultured Acidobacteriota bacterium | reverse complement strand
ATGATGTTTTTGAGTTTGATGTTCGTGTTCGTTTCGTCAAAAGCGTGAATTTCGAATTCCACATCTTCGCCCAAAACTTTTTGTTCGCGGCATTCGAGCGCGAGACCGTAAAGACAGGCGAGCGAATTTGCCGGAATCGCCGAGCGAAACCATTGGATCACATAACCGTCGTCGTCGTAATGCGAAGACTTTATCAGAACTAGAGAAAATCGTTTTGTCATGGCTTTCTTGAAGTGAGACGATTTTAGCTTAAATGATTGGGCATTACAAGAAAATCACATGTGCCTCGATCGTTCAGCGTTCAAACTTCAGTTTGAACGCTGAACATTATTTGCGGTTTTCAACACGGATCACGAGCTTGAGTCCCGACCAAAGTTCGTCAACCGCGCAAACCTTGACATCAACCAATCCGAGCGGCAATGCCGTCTCGCGGATCACATCTTCGGTCACATCGGTCGGCATTTTCGACGCCTTTTTATACCACGAAACCCAGATCGCGCCGTTCTGTACGATTTTGTCTTTGAGTTCAAAGAGCGCCGACTCCAATTCTGCGACGCTTTTGACAAAAAGATGAATCAAATCGGCTTTTTCATCCAATGAATCGAGAAAAACGACCGTTTCGGGCAATTCACCGATTAGCGCGAGATAATTTGCGGGCGCGTCTTTCAGATAAATTTTGTGCTGCGCCTTGATGCCGAGTTTTTTGACCAATGGCGTTCCCGAATAACCGTTCAATTTTGAGCTTCTCCTTTCGAATCTTTCGGAAAAAGCAGTTTGATTCTATCGCCGACCTCGGTGAATCTTTTCAGCTGATGTTTGTGATGGAGAAAGACACTCGCTGCAAAAACACCGACGCCGATGCCGATCGCGCCATAAATGTGGAGCGCCGCGCCGAAGTGCGCGACGATTCCGGCAAAAACACCGACGAGAATGCTGTTGATGACACCGATCATTCCCGAACCGGTCAGAAAATACTGCCACGTTTTCGGCTTGATGCCGATCGCCTGCAAAACGCCGGGCGCGTCGTCGTGCGTCGATTCGATAAAATAGCGCCTCATTTCGGGCGCGATCTCGGCGTAGAAATGCCGGATGCGATTGATCTCGACGGCATACATCCAATCTTCGAGCGCGGTCTGTAAAACTCGGTCAAAGGTGACGATGCCGAGAAAGATGAGCGAGGGAAAAAGTACGAGCGCAAAGAGAAAAAATGTCTGGCTCATTCCCGAAACCTGCCCGATAAAAGCCAATGCGACGACCGCGCTCGAAACCGAACCGATAAACAAAGTCGCCCGCCCGTTCGCCTCGGCAACCGTGCCGGCGCGCGCCGTCTGGAGCGTAAAATGCTCGGTCGTCATAAATTGCAGGATCTGTTCGCGCGTCGCTTTGTTGGTTTCGGTTTTCATATTGCCATTGATAGCGATATTTCGATTTTGGGCTCGCGATCACTTTTTCGCCGAACCTTTCCGGTTGTCGAAAAAATTACTGCTCCGCGTTTCCCAGCGATTGTTGCGGCTGTCTTCGATTTGTTTGGCGCGAAGTTTTAATTCTTCCTGTTTCTGCAAGCGTCGCTGTTCGCCGGTCAGCGGCGGCGTACCGCGTTCGCCCCAGTAATATTTGAGCGTGATGAGCAGCAAGACGGTCGTTCCCAACGCCGTTAGAATCAAAACTATGACGATCATCCACGCAAAACTCGACATACGATTTATTTTAGTCCATTTTCTCCGGCGGTGAAAGACTTGCTTTTATTAATGCATCTTATTTTCGATTGCCGTTTTTTTGTTTATAATTTTATTGAAATGCAAGGTTTGCAAGTTTGAAAGATTCAGGATTCGGGGTGTTTATTATGAAGTCTGCTTTGGGAAGAACGATTCGCGCGGGTTTGTCTTTGTTTTTGTTGTCGCTGTTTGTCTTTGAGCCGCTAATGGTGCGCGCCGGAGAAAACGGTTCGTCAAAAAAGGCGCTGACCGGCAACCAGCGCGTCAAACATATTTTGTCGCGGCTGACCTTCGGAGCGCGTCCCGCCGATTTTGAAAAAGTCAAAAAACTCGGCATCAAGGCGTATATCGAAGAACAGCTCAATCCCGAGACGATCGATGATTCCGAAATCGGCAAACGGCTCGCGAAGCTGCCGACCTTGAATCTTCCGACGCCGGCGATTGCCGAGCAATACAATCCGCCGAAACCAAAGCCGACGCCGACGCCATTGCCTCCTGTACCGTCACCGTCGCCCGAGGCGATGAAAACAAATCCGACACCTTCGCCCATGGCTTCGCCCGAAATGATGAAACCGGTGGCGAGTCCGGCGCCAAAACCGACGCCGCCGCCGAAAAATCCGCAGATGGTCGTCAACGAATTGCAGCGCGCCAAATTGTTGCGGGCGGTTTACAGCGAACGCCAGTTAAACGAGATGCTCGTTGATTTCTGGGAAAACCATT
>CADEFG010000231.1:0-5107 GCA_902826505.1 uncultured Acidobacteriota bacterium | reverse complement strand
CGCGACGCGGTGCGCCCGTTCGCAATGGGGCGTTTCCGCGATCTTTTGGGCGCGACCGCGCATTCGCCGGCGATGCTTTTTTATCTCGATAACTGGCAATCGAGCGTCGTGCGCACTTATCCGGCGACCAAAGACAAACCCGAACGAAAAACGGGCGGCATCAACGAAAACTACGCCCGCGAATTGATGGAGCTGCACACATTGGGCGTTGACGGCGGCTACACGCAAAAAGACGTCCAGGAAGTGGCGCGCTGTTTGACCGGCTGGACGATTCGCAAACCCAATGAAGAAGGCATTTTTATCTTTAATCCGCAAATGCACGACACGGGCGAAAAGACGGTTCTCGGACAAAGAATCGCGGCGGGCGGCGGCATCGGCGACGCGGAAAAAGTTCTCGACATCCTGGCAAAACATCCTTCGACCGCAAAATTTATCGCGACCAAACTGGCGCGCCGGTTTTTAGGCGATAATCCGCCGCCCGCCGTGATCAATCAAGCCGCGCAGGTTTTCTTGAAAACCGACGGTTCGATCCGCGAAACTCTGCGGAGCATCATTACTTCGCCGGCGTTTTTGAGTCCGGCGGCGTATCAAACGAAAATCAAATCGCCGTTCGAGTTTGTCGCCGCCGCGCTTCGCATTACGAATGCGGAAACCGATGCGAATGCGCCGGTTTTAAGCCGCATTGCCAAAATGGGACAACCGATCTTCGGTCGCATCACGCCCGACGGTTATCCCGAAAAAAGCAGCGAATGGCTTTCGAGCGGAAGCCTTCTCGAACGTCTGAACTTTGCGTCCGCACTCGCGCAAAATCAGCTCAAAGGCACGACGATCGACACCAAAAAACTTTTAAATGTCGCGGATTTCGGTAATCCGCCGGAGATTTCCGCCGATCTGGTCAAACTGATTTTAAACAACGAAGTTTCGCCGCGCTCAAAGGCGCAGTTCGACAAAATCGCGCAAAGCGCGGCGGTCGCTTCAAATGAAACCAAAACCGCCGAAATGCCGCCAAAACCGGACGCGAAAAATGCCAAAAAGCTCGATTACGTGACCGAACTTTTGACGCTCGCCTTGGGCTCGCCCGAATTTCAGCGACGATAACACTGCCGAAAGCAAAATGATAAAAAAGCGGCGACGAATTTTCCGTTGCCGCTTTTTATTGTTTATAATCTTTTATTTCAAATATGAACATTCGAACGGTCAAAGCCATGCGCTACGTAACGCCGCTGCGCGAGGGCGGCTCGCTTCCGGCGATCGTCGAAGGCGATGACGACGGGCTTTACGTGCTGAAATTTCGCGGCGCGGGACAAGGCGTCAAGGCTTTGATCGCCGAATTACTGGCGGGCGAGATCGGTCGCGTGCTCGGTTTGCCCGTCCCCGAAATCGTTCTGGTCGAGCTCGACGCCGATCTTGCGCGCACCGAACCCGATCCCGAAATTCAGGAATTGATCAAAGCCTCGGATGGGCTGAATCTCGCGCTCGATTATCTGCCCGGTTCGATCATGTTCGACACGCTGATTCAAACGCCCGATTCCGCGCTCGCGTCAAAGATCGTCTGGTTCGACGCGCTCGTCGCGAATGTTGACCGGACGCCGCGCAACGCCAATATGCTTTTGTGGCATAAAGAACTTTGGCTGATCGATCACGGCGCGGCATTTTTTTACCAACATAATTGGAACGCTTTTGCGGGCAACGCGAAAAATCCTTTCCGGCAGGTCAAAGATCATATTCTGCTACCGTTTGCCGGTGAAATCGAACAGGCGGACACGGAACTCGCGGCGCAATTAACGCCCGCAATTTTGCGTCAATTAGTTGAACTCGTGCCCGGCGACTGGTTTGACGAAGCGCACGAACAACGCAAAGTTTATCTCGAATTTTTGACGAATCGTTTGGAAAGCGAGCGCGAATTCGTGAGGGAGGCGATTGATGCCAGAACGGCTTTGCACGTTTGATTACGCGGCGATTCGCCTCGTGCCGCACGTCGAGCGCGAAGAGTTTTTCAACGTCGGCGTCATTTTGTCGTGTCCGGCGCATAAATTTCTGGAAGCGCGGATCTTTCTCGATGAAAAAAAGCTCGAATGTTTTGCGCCCGAAGTCAGCGCCGAAACGGTTCGCGAATATCTGGATATTATTCCGAAAATCTGCACCGGCAGCAAAAGCGCGGGCGTGATCGGCAAATTGACCCAGCGCGAGCGTTTTTACTGGCTGACCGCCCAGCGCAGCACGATCATCCAGAGTTCGCCGGTGCATACCGGATTTACTGCCGATCCTTGCGCAACGCTCGAACATCTTTTTGAAAAAATGGTTCGCTGACGACAATTTTGCTATTATCTAAAATTCGACAAGTCGGAACCGTCTGCGGCAGCGGGCGGTTTAACACGGTAAGTTTCAAAACTCAGGTTTTAAGAAAAACGGGTATTTGCAAACAGATTGAAAGTCGGAAAAGTTAACTTAAACCGTCCGCTGCCGCAGACGGTTCTGACAATTTTTATGACAGATTCGCAGACATCTTATCCGCGCAGCAAAATCAAAATCCTGCTGCTCGAAAACATTTCCGACGCGGCGGTCGAGGAACTCGAGCAAAGCGGTTATGCCGAGATCAAACGCCTTAAGGGCGCATTGAGCGAAGCCGATTTATCGGAAGAAATCAAAGGCGTTCATATTCTCGGGATTCGCTCGAAAACGCAGATCACCGCGCGGGTTTTGAAAAACGCCGACAAACTTCTGGCGATCGGCTGTTTCTGCATCGGCACGAATCAGGTCGATCTGCGTTACGCAAGGAAGAAAGGCATCGCCGTTTTCAACGCGCCGTATTCGAACACGCGCTCGGTCGCCGAGCTCGTGATCGGTTTGTGCGTGATGCTGATTCGCAAGATTTCCGACAAAAATGCCGCGGCGCATCGCGGCGTTTGGCTGAAAGACGCGAAGGGCGCGTTTGAACTGCGCGGCAAAATTTTAGGAATTATCGGCTACGGCAATATCGGTTCGCAGGTTTCCGTGCTTGCCGAAGGATTTGGTTTGAACGTTATTTATTACGATATTCTGACCAAACTCCCGCTCGGCAATGCCAAACAAATCCGCGATCTGAACGATCTTCTCGCCCAATCGGACATCGTTACCTTGCACGTTCCGTCCGATCCGACGACGCATAATATGATCAACGACGCAACGCTTTCCGCAATGAAAAGCGGCGCGATTCTTCTGAATTACGCGCGCGGCGAAGTCGTCGATCTCGACGCGCTCCGCGCATTTATCGAATCGGGCAAACTGGCGGGCGCGGCGGTCGATGTTTTCCCGTTTGAGCCGGAAAAGAACGGCGACGAATTCGAGAGCGTTCTGCAAAATCTGCCGAACGTCATTTTAACGCCGCACATCGGCGGTTCGACCGAAGAAGCGCAGGCGAATATCGGTTTGGACGTAACGGCAAAACTCGTCAAATATCTCGAACTCGGCACATCGGAAGGCTCGCACACCGTGCCGCCGCTCAGCCTGACCTCGCAGGACAACACGCACCGCATTTTGCATATTCACGAAAATATTCCGGGCGTTCTTTCGGAAATAAACTCGAAATTGTCGGAAAAAAACATCAATATTCTCGGGCAATTCCTCAAAACCAACGACGAGATCGGTTACGTGATTCTGGATTTGAACACCAAACTTTCCAAAGAAGCGCTGGAGATCTTAAAAGAGGTCAAAGGCACGATCAAAACGCGGATGGTTTACTAAAATGAAGATCGTCATTCCGGGCGGAAGCGGACAAGTCGGGACAATTTTAGCGCGGGCGTTTCACGCGGGCGGGCACGAAGTTATCGTTTTGAGCCGCCAAGCGTCGGATAAATTCGATTGGCGCGTCGTCCGCTGGGACGCAAAAAATCAAGGCGATTGGACGCAGGAATTCGATGGCGCAGATGTGGTTATAAATCTCGCGGGACGGATCGTCAATTGCCGCTACAACGCGGAAAATCGCCGCGAAATAATGGATTCGCGCGTCGATTCGACACGCGCGGTCGGCGAAGCGATCCGAGAGGCGAAAAATCCGCCGCGCATCTGGCTCCAAGCCTCGACCGCGACGATTTACGCGCACCGCTTTGATGCGCCGAATGATGATTTGACGGGAATTATCGGCGGCACTGAAAAGGATGCGCCCGATACGTGGAACTTCAGCATCGAGGTCGCCCGCGCGTGGGAAAAAACGGCGAACGAATTTGTTTTGCCGAAAACGCGGCTCGTTTTGATGCGCTCGGCGATGACGATGTCGCCTGACAAGGACGGAATTTTCGACGTGATGCGCGGGCTCGTCAGCAAAGGTTTGGGCGGCACGGCTGGGAGCGGTCGGCAATATATTTCGTGGATTCACGATGCGGATTTTATCCGCGCAGTTGGTTGGCTGATCGAAAATGAAAGTTTGAGCGGCGCGGTCAATATCTCGTCGCCGAATCCTTTGCCGAATAGGGAATTTATGCGCATTTTCCGCGACGCCTGGGGCACGAAAATCGGTTTACCCGCGACCGAACTAATGCTCGAAATCGGCGCGTTTTTGATGCGCACCGAAACCGAACTGATCTTAAAAAGCCGCCGCGTTGTCCCGACTCGCCTGCTCGAATCGGGCTTTACGTTCAAATTTCCCGATTGGCAGGATGCCGTCAAAGACTTGTGCGAAAGATGGCGCGAAAGTAATGGGTAAAAAAAACGCAACCGAATGTTACAATAGGGTTTGAGGTGATTTTATGTTAGAAACTTCGGAAAAAAAATCAACTAAGAAATTTGACAGTTGTATTGTCGAAGTCCCGCGAGAATTTGCTTTGGCTAATGGCTTTCCTGAAAAATGTTTTGTCAGCCTGACTTTGCGAAATGGTAAGTTAGAGTCTGAAATTATCGAGTATTTGGGCGAAGACGAAAAAGACATCGAAGAATTTTTAAACGATTATCCGAATTTAAACGAGGAGTTGAAAAAGATTGGCGACTGAAAATTTCGTTTATCTCACCAGTCAGGAAGCTATCAAATTCCACGTTCTTTATATGCGAAAAGTCGGTGAAACTCGTTTCGGAGTATTTGACCGGAATCTTATCGAATCGGCTTTATCGCGTCCTCAAAATGCCGCCATTTACG
>CADEFG010000230.1 GCA_902826505.1 uncultured Acidobacteriota bacterium | reverse complement strand
ATTTGGTAGATGTTTTATCAGATTGATCCGATTTCTGTCTGTTTGCCGCCGACGAAAATTGCCCCTTCCGGTTTTTTCGGACGGTTGTCATTATTATTGTCTTTCGGTCGATCTTTCGGTTTATCTTTCGGATCGATTTTCGGCGGATCGTCTTTCGGGGGACGATTTTTGTTATCGTCCTGTTTTTGCGCCGTTGCCGTCATCGCCAAAGCAATCATCATAAATGACATAAATAATAACTGTTTCAAAAATTTCATCACGCTCTTGTTTACCTCTTTCCTTGCAATAATCGGGGGCATTTCTAAGAAAGATGCCGTTTTTATTATTGCAAGCCCGGTGCCACAACAGGTTTTAGACGTATTTACCGGCAATTTTGTCGAAATCGCTTTACAAAACTTTACGTTTTCCGTGATTTTTATACGAAATCGTGAAAATAATCTCTTTTTTCGATTAAAAAACCCGCATATCGGGATTTGATCCGAGCGAAATTTCTGCTTTTTGAAGGCTTTTACCCGCAAATTTCTTGCGTAGTTTTTTCTCTTTCCCGAACAGCAAAGGCAGCGTCCAGTTGGCGATCTTCATCCGTCTTAAAGAAGCAATCGGGTCAATCAGATGCGTGTCGGGCAGTTTCGCGCCTGATTCTTTGAGCACCAAACCGAGCGGAAGCTGCATTTCGTCCTGCATTTTTATCATTTTCGCGAGCAGCGCGGCACCGGGCGTGATCAAAGGTCCGACGCCGTAGCGAATTTGCTGGGTGCCGAAAACATATAGATTTTTGTAATCGGGCAAAACCATTCCGGCATAAAGCTGCGCGATATTGCCGTTTTTGACCGGCACCAAACCTTCGGGCAAAAACGGAAAACTGACGAAATAACCGGTCGCGCAGACGATCGTGTCAACCTCGATCCGTTCGCCGCCAACGAAATGAACCGTTTTGCCGTCGAATTTTTCGATGTCTTTGTGCGGCGCGATCCGTCCGTGTTTGAGATAATGCAAAACTTCGGATGAGACGGTCGGGTGATGTTCGAATAGTTTGTGGTCGGGATGCGGCAAACCGTAATCTTCGTAGCGTCCGACGACGACCTTGAGCATCAGTTTCAAAATCGCACGTTGCAAAAAAACTGGCAGATACAACGCCCAGCTTTCGGCGCTCGGCTGACCGAACAGCGTTTTCGGCAAAAACCAGTAACCGCGCCGCAAACTCAAATGCGCCTGGGTCGAAACGCGCGCCGCTTCCGAGACAACATCGCACGCCGAATTTCCGCCGCCGATCACCAGAACTCTTTTCCCTGTAAGCTGTTCGGTCTTTTTATAATCCTTCGAGTGCAGCCATTCGCCCGAAAATTCGCCCGCGTAATCGGGAAAACGCTTGTCCCAATGATGACCGTTGCAGACGATCACGCCTTTATAAATCCGCTTTTCGCCGTTTGCCGTTTCGACTTCCCAGCTTTCGTCCTCGCGAGGCAAACACATGACGACTTTCGTATTGAACTCGATGTTTTCGCGCAGGTTAAACGTGTCGGCGTAAAGCGCGTAATAATCGCCCATCTGTTTTTGACTCGGAAAATCGGGATAATCGCGCGGCATCGGGAAATCGGCGTATTCGGTCGTTTTGCGCGACGAAATGATATGCGCCGAATCGTAAACGCCGTGATACCAGTTGCCGCCGACATTATCGTCGGCTTCGGCTTGCACGTAGGAAATTCCCGCTTCTTTCAAAGCTTTGGCGACGCCAAGCCCGCACGGTCCCGCGCCGATGACCAAAAATTTATCCGAATAATCTTTCATAACTTCTTTCAGGCGAAAATTTATGCCAGTATTATATATCAAAAGACTTGAAATTATGAATGATAAACTACAGCCGATTCTCGTCATCGTCGCGACCGTCGGAATGATCGTATTCAATTTTTTCGCCGCGACCGGTGTTCTCGGCGGCACGGCGACCAATGTCGTTTCCGACCGGTATCCGACGCCCATCACGCCGTCGGGTTACGCTTTTGCGATCTGGAGCTTGATCTATTTCGGTTGTGCGGCGTTCAGTATTTATCAGATTTTGCCGTCACAAACCGCTAAATTTCGCGCGCTTCGGAGAATTTATATCGTCAGCTGCGTGGCAAATTGCGCGTGGCTTTATTTTTGGAGCCAGGAAATGATCGTCGTTTGTCTCGGCGTGATCTTGGTTTTGCTTGCAACGCTCGCTTTTATCAATTTCAAACTCAAAACGACCGAAACATACGGCGAATTCTGGTTCGTCAAATTCCCTTTCGGGATTTATTTCGGCTGGGTCACGGCGGCGACGCTGGTCAACGCGATGATCGCGCTCGTTTCCCAGGGAACGCCGCTCGGTTATTCGATCTATCTCGGCGCGGGTTTTATTTTTCTCGCGGCAGTGTTTGGCGTTCTGGTGCGGATCAAACTGACGAATTATTTTTACCCGCTCGCGATCGCCTGGGCTTTAACGGCAATCGCCGTCAAACAAAGCGGCAAAACCCTGATCGTCGTCACCTGCGCGTTCAGCGTCATCATTTGCCTGCTTGCCGCGCTCAGTTTTGTGATGAATATGCCTTCGTCGGAAAACAGGGCAGAAACCCGCGCTTAATCAAGAATGTTTCGATTTTGGATTTTCTTTGCCTCTTTGCGCCTTTGCGGGAGATTTAACATCAAAAAGAAAATATTTCCCGCAAAGGCGCAGAGGCGCAAAGTAAGAATTTTGATAAGTAATTTACTTTTGCGGTAAACTCAAAACAAAATCGCCAAATTTGAAATCTGAAATCTCGAATTTTATGAACAACGGAAAAATCTGCGTCTCGGTCTGCGCCGAAACTGCCGACGAACTCATCAAACAAATAAAATGCGCTGAAGATTTGGCGGACGTAATCGAGATTCGTTTTGATTGTTTGGAAAAAGTTGAGATTGACAAGCTATGGCTTAGACTTCAACATTTCAGAGAGAAATTCGACGGAAAGCTTCTGGCGACATTTCGCCCTAAAAATAAAGGTCAAGGCGGAAATCGCGAGTTGAGTTCAAAAGAAAGGTATGAGTTTTGGAATTATTGCGTAGTTGAATTTGTCGATTGGGCTGATTTGGAATTTGATTTTAATGACAAACTTTCGAAAAGTTTGTCAGGTATTCTTAGTGAAAGATTAATTTGGTCATTTCACGCTTTTGGAGTCGTTCCGAACGATAATAATTTGAATTTGATGTTTTCAAAATTATCAAATTTAGTTCAAAACCAAAAACCTTCCGTTTCGAAGATGGCAATTCGAACGGACGACATTACAGACACGATTTCGATTTGGAAACTTCTTGAACGAGCCAAAGCCGAAAAAAAGGAAATCATTCCGATCGCGATGGGCGAAGCGGGCAAATGGACGCGGATTTTGGGTTTGGCGCACGGTGCGTTTATGACTTACGCGTCGCTTGATTCCGGCAGCGAAACCGCGCCCGGACAGGTTTCCGCGAAAGATTTAACGGAAGTTTACCGCGCGAAGGAACTCGACGAAAACACGGAAATTTACGGCATTTTGGGCAGCAACACGAATGTCTCGCTCTCGCCGTATATTCACAACGCGGCGTTTCGGTTTCACGGCTTGAACGCGTGTTTCGTGCCGCTCCAAGTTCACGATCTTGACGAATTTATGCGCCGCATGGTGAAACCCGAAACGCGCGAGATCGAGCTTAATTTCAAAGGCTTTTCCGTGACGATTCCGCATAAACAAGCGATCATCAAACATCTCGATTTCGTCGACGAAACCGCCCGCAAGATCGGCGCGGTCAATACGGTTAAAATCGCGGACGGCAAGCTTTACGGCTACAACACCGACGCGGCGGGTTTTATCGAACCGCTTTTAAATTCCTACGGCGATTTGCGCGGCGCGAAAGTCGGCGTTCTCGGCGCGGGCGGTTCGGCGCGGGCTTGTGTTTACGCGCTCAAACAGCACGGCGCGCAAGTCACGATCTTTGCCCGCGATTTGGCAAAAGCCGAAACCTTAGCCGCCGATTTCGGCGTTGAACTAAAAGAACTACCAAAACCCAAAAACCAAAAACCAAAAACCGATTTCAGCGATTTCGATATTCTCGTCAACTGTACGCCGCTCGGCATGAAAGGCAAGTCGGAAGCCGAAACGCCCGTCACGGCAGAACAATTAAAAGGTTTGAAATTGGTTTACGATCTGGTTTATATTCCGTCTCAAACGCCGTTGATGATGGAAGCCGACCGCGCCGGAGTTCCGAAGATCGGCGGCTTGGCGATGCTCATCGCGCAAGCCGTCGAACAGCAGAAAATCTGGACAAAATTAGACGCGCCGGTCAACGAAATGAGCCGCGCGGCGTTGGAAAGATTGGGCTGAATTTTTATAAAAAATAATCCTTTTCGACTTCCCATTCGAATGGTTTCGGAAAGGTCTCAAAGGTTTTCAGTTCTTTGGAACGCAAAGTTTTCCAAACTATTTTATCCTTTGGTTTGCCCGAAATATTGCCGGTCGTAATTTGCACTTTACGCGTCACAAAATTAAAGCTTCGCGATTCCATTTCGCCCGAATTTCGCTGCGTGTCGGTTTTATCCGCGCCGATCAGCACGAATTTTCCGTTTTGAAAGCGGAATTTGTAATTCTGATTCGACATTCCCCAGCCGCCCGCGCTCAAAAAGAGCTCAAAATCCAGCCGCAAAACGCCGTTCTCGATCTTGACCGTCTGAAAAGGCTCGCTCATCGTCGGAAAATCCGCCATCGCTATATACGAATTGGTTTGCAGGGCGAGCTTGTACCCGTCGTTTTCCCAAAACAAAACGGCTAAAATGCGCGGGTTCGTATCGAACGGGCTTTCGCCCAAACCGTCGTGCGTGGTGATAAATTTCGGCTGCGTCGCCCGGATGACCAGCGCGAAATCCTTTCTTTTATCGCCGTTCAGATCGCCTTCGGCTTCGCCCATAATCTTCCAGCCCGAGGGAATAAAATCTGCCGGACGCGCCGCCGTTTTCGGCAAAACCGGGTAATCCGAAGGCGCCGGCATCGGAAATTCCGGTTGCCCGAAAATTGTTTGAAATCCGCAGATAAAAATCAGTATCAGTAAAATTCTTTTCATAAAACTGTTAAAATTCTAATTTGAAATCATAGCAGAAAATTCGTTTGCGGATAAAATTTTTATGGACGAACGCTACAGCCGCCAGATTTTGTTTCGCGAGATCGGCAAATCGGGACAGGAAAAGTTATTAAATTCGAGAGTTTTGCTCGTCGGCGGCGGCGCTTTGGGCGCGTCGCACGCCGAGATTTTGGCGCGTGCCGGGGTCGGTTTTCTGCGGATCGTTGACCGCGATTTTGTCGAATTGACGAATCTTCAGCGGCAAACTTTGTATTCTGAATCCGATGCGAAAGAACGTCTGCCGAAAGCGGTCGCGGCGAAAAACCGGCTCGCGCAAATCAACTCGGAAATCGCGGTCGAAGCGATCGTCGCGGACGTTAATCATTCGAACATCGAAAGTTTTGTGCGTGACGTTGATTTAATTCTCGATGGCACGGACAATTTTCAGATTCGTTATTTGCTCAACGACGCTTGCGTTAAATTAAATAAACCGTGGATTTACGGCGCGGCGGTGGCGAGTTACGGGACGACGATGACGATCTTTCCGGGTGAGACGCCGTGTCTGCGCTGTATTTTCGAGGAAATTCCTGATGCCGGAAGCTCGCCGACCTGCGATACGGCGGGCGTTATTCAACCGATAATTTCAAGCATTTCGGCGCTTCAAACGACCGAAGCCTTGAAAATCTTAACCGGAAATTTGGATAAACTTCACAAATCGCTCGTGCAGATCGACGTTTGGCAGAACGATTGGCGCAAGATCAAACTCGGACTTCCGAACGCGGATTGCGAAACCTGCGCGCGCGCGAATTTCGAGTTTCTCGATGCCGAATCGGGCGAATTTTCCGCCGTTCTGTGCGGTCGCAACGCCGTTCAGATCGCGCCGCCGCGAGCGACAAACATTGATTTAGCGAATCTTGCCGAACGACTGAAAAATCTCGGCGAAGTCAAACAAAACGAATATCTCGTGCGCTTTACTTCGGGCGACAACGAGCTGACTGTTTTTGCCGACGCCCGCGCGATCATTCGCGGAACCGACGACGTCACGGTCGCCCGTTCGCTTTATGCAAAATTTGTCGGAGTTTGATTTATGAACGAAAATCTTGTCGAAAAATTATCAACCGAAGATCAAAAAAGGCTGGAAGCAATGGTTGTCGAACACCCTATTCAGGCAATTAAGGAATTACGAGAACTGACAAATTGCTCGCTTGGCGAGGGGAAACTGTGGGTTGACAACAAACGCGAAGAAAACTGGCAGAAATACCACAAAATCTGGCTTGAATCGCTTCCGCCTTGTCCGTATTGCGGTGAAAAACTGCGGACACCCGAAGCCAAACAATGTCGTCACTGTTTGCGCGACTGGCACGACGAAAACGAATTAAAATGGCTCGGATAGTCACAAATACGGGCGGTGATTCGTCTTGTTTAGTAAGGAGTCAATATGGACGCGAAAATTCTTGTGCAATCAGCAACCGATTATGAGATACTTTTCACAAACATTTTTTCGCGTTAATTCAAGGAGGGTTTTATGGCAAACAAACCAAAAATTGTGATTATCGGCGGCGGTTTCGGCGGTCTGCAAGCGGCAAAAGCGCTCGCGAACAAAGCGGTCGAAGTCGCATTGATCGACCGCAAAAATCATCATACTTTTCAGCCGCTGCTCTATCAGGTCGCGACCGCCGTGCTGTCGCCGGGCGAGATCGCTTCGCCGATCCGGCGGATTTTGCACAAAGCGAAAAATGTCGAAGTCATTTTGGGCGAAGCCGTCGCGTTTGATCTGGAAAATAAATCGGTCAAATTGCATGACGGTTCGCTCATTCCGTTCGATTATCTGATCGTCGCGGCGGGCGCGCGGCATTCGTATTTCGGTCACGACGATTGGGAACGCGATGCGCCGGGATTGAAAACCATCGAAGACGCGCTCGAGATCCGCCGCCGCGTGCTTCTTGCTTTCGAACTTGCCGAACGCGATGCTTATTTGACCGGCGTCAAAAAACATCTCAATTTTATCGTCATCGGCGGCGGCGCGACCGGCGTTGAAATGGCGGGCGCGATCGCCGGGATTGCGCGGCAGGCACTCGCGAACGATTTTAATTTGATCGACACCAAACGCGCGCTCGTCCAGCTTTTTGAAGGCGGCGACCGGATTTTGAACGCTTTTGACAAATCGCTATCGGAACACGCGAAAAAGGATCTGGAAGAATTGGGCGTCGAAGTTTATCTGAATAGTTTCGTCACGGAAGTCGAACCCGGACGCGTCAAGGTCGGCGACAAATGGATCAATTGCGACGTCGCGGTTTGGGCGACGGGCGTTGCCGCTTCGCATTTAGGCAAGGAATTGGGCGTTGAAACCGATAAAGCGGGACGCGTTTTCGTTAACCGTGATTTGACGGTCGGCGCAAATAAAAATCTTTTCGTGATCGGCGATATGGTCAATTTGCTGCAGGACGACGGCTCGCCTGTTCCCGGCGTTGCGCCCGCCGCGATGCAGATGGCGGAAAACGCCGCTGAAAATATCCTGCGC